>JADFVZ010000062.1 GCA_015222805.1 Pseudomonadota bacterium | reverse complement strand
TTTTTTTATCTTCTTAACGGGACAGTAGTGATTCATTTTATAAATAACATCAGTCCGAGAAAGCTAAAAAAATAAAAGCCATTGTGCTATTGTGTAAACAATAATCATTTTCAAAGTGTCATCTGACGGAAGAAATAATGGAACACACAGAGGATAATAGTCCTGCTATGGACGATGTTATTGAATCGCCACGAACAAATTCAGCATCAGAAAAGACCGAAGACATACGTCCTTTTTTAGCTCCCTGCAGGAAGGTTGGACTGGATGCCCCAATGCGCTGGCTAAAACTTGGCTGGCAGGATTTCCGCAATATCCCCCGGCTTAGTTTTGGTTACGGACTGGTTATGACCCTGATCAGTATCCTGATTATTTCCATTGCCTGGAGTGCGCACAGTTTTGTCCTGGCGATTGCATTGATTGGTGGTTTCTTCTTTATTGGACCGGCAATAGCTATCGGACTGTATTCCATGAGTCGCCAGCTTGAAAATGGTATTAAGCCCCTGTTGATGCGCTGCGTACGTGAGGGACGAAAAAACTTCAGCAATGAGATGATTCTCGCCTTTATCTTCCTGATAATCTTTTTAATCTGGGCACGTTCGGCTTCAATGGTACACATTTTTTTCCCAAGTTTTGGCCAGGCAACTGCAGCGGACCTGACTATGTTTCTTAGTATTGGCTCCGCAGTTGGAGCAGTATTTGCCACAGTTGTTTTTTGTGTCGGCGCATTTTCAATTCCGATGATGATGGATCGGGATGTAGACGCCGTCACTGCAGTAATAACATCAGTGTGTGCCGTGTTGAGGAATAAAACCACCATGCTGATCTGGGGTTTACTGGTTGTAGCCAGTGTACTTATCGGTATATTGGCAGGTTTTATCGGCCTTGCGGTCACCTTACCGGTTATCGGGCATGCCACCTGGCATGCTTATCGTGAAGTTATTGATGCTGATGCCTGGGAGCGCAATCCCGGGGTTAACAAGGACTAGTCAGGGATTGTCCATTCCCAACAGATAGTTCTTAAGGCTTTTATATCGACTGTCCAGCTGTGTTGAAAGTATTTCCCGGTCTACTACAACTGCTAACTCCTGTGGCAGTTCAACCTTGATTTGCAAAGTATCTTCCAGTGACTCCCTGAATTTGGCCGGGTGTGCAGTACAGGCAAATACACCGGTTTCGTCCCCGCTTCCCCTTTGTTTGCGATCCCTGATTAAACCCGCATAGGCCAGGGCACTGTGCGGATCAGCCAGGTAACCCTGCTGATACAACTGACGAACTGCAACTAGGGTTTCAGCTTCAGAAATCTTGCCTGAAAACAGCTGTTGCTCAAACATCTCCGGGCGACTGGCTGCCATTTGCTGAATGCGAACAAAGTTGTTCGGCAAAGAAATATCCATAGCATTGGTCAGTGTTGCTACCGTTTTTCGCGGATCCCAGTGCCCCTCTGCAAGGAATCTCGGTACAGTATCATTTTCATTGGTTGCCGCAACCAGGCGTTTAAACGGCAAACCCAGGCAGTGGGCGATCATGCCGGCTGTAGCATTACCAAAATTACCACTGGGTACACTGAACACTGTAGATTTAGCTTTTTTATATCCCAACTGAGCCGCTGCTTCGAAATAGTAACAAACCTGGGCCAGCAGCCGTGCAATATTGATTGAGTTGGCTGAGTTCAGGTTCAATGGATGGCGGATTTCGGGATCTGAAAATGCCTCTTTCACAAGTTGCTGACAGCTGTCGAAATCATCATCAATTGAAATAGTGTGGATATTGCCACCGAGGGTACAGAACAGCTTTTCCTGTAACTGTGTTATTTTTCCTTTGGGGTATAAAATTACTGCACGTATATTTTTCATACCTAAAAATGCATGGGCTACAGCAGCGCCGGTATCTCCGGAGGTTGCGGTAAGTATGGTTAACGGGACCTCGACCTTCTCAGGACTAAAGCGGGCAAAACATTCCGCCAGGAAACGTGCGCCAAAATCCTTAAAAGCCAAAGATGGACCATGGAACAATTCCAGTGCATGGATATCGTTTTTGCTATCCACTTTTACCAACGGCAAAGGAAAGTTGAACGCCCGCTCCAGCATTCCTCCCAACATTTCTTCACTAAGAACATCTTCAACAAATGGCTTTAGAATAGCCACACTGCGTGGGACAAAATCAAGTTGTAATAATGCTTCGATATTATCCAGCTGAGGTATTTCATCAGGAAAAAACAAACCCTGATCCTTGCCCAGTCCACGCAACACCGCCTGTTTGAAATTAACCTGTTCTGCTGCAACTTTTAAATTACTGTACTGCATTGTTCAGTCCTGATTTCTATTGTCTTTAAAATCGTTCGATTAAAGCCGGGCGATTGCTAATTTTGCAAATCCGGGTAAAGGCCTGGTCGTTATATACATAATTCTTTTCCAGCCACCCGGCAATCGCAGCAGCGGCATCCTGCCGGCACAAGGCAAAAAGTGTCGGCCCTGAACCGGAAATACCAACCGCATCTGCACCCAGGCTAAAACACTGGGGTTTTGCCGCGGTAAAACCACTGATCTGGGCCGCACGGCGGGGTTCAGCCAGGTGATCTATCACAGATGCTTCAGCCAACTGCCAGTCCTGTATATGTAATGCATTGATAAAACTGGCTAAAGCGGTCATCTGCAGGGTGACTTTATTAGCGGGATATTCGGCCGGTAAAACTTCGCGCATAACCCGGGTTGATACTGCTTGCCCCGAATAAGACACCACCAAACGCCAGTCCCGGTTAAATGGCAACAAACAGGTGTCGCTACCGTTACACAATACCAGCCCGCCCAGTAACGATGGAGCCACGTTGTCCAGATGTACACTGCCGCTTATTCCGCCCTCAAGACGGCCGCATAAATCGAGAAGTTCCACGGCAGAAAGTGGCTCTTCGAGATAGGTATTCAAGGCCACTGCCGCTGCCACAATTGAACTGGCACTGGAACCCAGCCCGCTGGAAATTGGTAATTGCTTGGACAATATAATTTTTAAGGGAGGCACTTCGCATAGTGCTGCAAATGCCTGCAGGCATTGCCAAACCAGATTTTCCTCAACCGCCTCCGGCAAATAAGTCGCAAATTTCCCACAAACTTCCAGCTGGTGCTGGCCGCTGGTGCTGGCTGATACTTCAACCACATCACCCAGGGGTTCGCCGTCAAGCACATCCAGGGCAACACCGAGCACATCAAAACCTACTGAGAAATTCCCAATAGAAGCTGCCGCTGTTGCCCTTACCGTGGTCATCGGAGTACCGGCTGGCGCAAAGTTCGCAGTAAATCACCGAATACACCGGCAGCGGTCACTGTTGCGCCTGCACCGTAGCCACGTAGCACCATCGGAATAGGACTGTAATAGTCGGTGTAGATTGCCAGCGCATTTTCACCATCTCGAACCGGGTTCAAGGGGTCAGTGCTGTCAACTTCTGCAATATTCACAATACAGCGGCCATCTCGAATCTGAGCTACATAACGTAGCACCTGACCCAGTTTTGCGGCTTTTGCCACCCGTATTTTGAAATCAGAATCCAGTTCACGCAGGGCAATTTCTAGTTCATCAGCCGTGCAATCGCCGCCGAAACCCTGGGGGATAACTGATTCGACCGCAATATCATCGAGTTCAAGCTGCATGCCGGTTTCCCTGGCAATGATCAGCAGTTTACGAGCTACATCCATGCCGCTGAGGTCTTCGCGCGGATCCGGCTCGGTAAAACCCTTTTGCCGGGCGATCGCCACGGCCTCGGAAAAAGTTTTACCATCATCCAGTAAGCCGAAAATCAGCGACAGGGATCCCGATAAAATCCCATTGAACTTGCGTAGCGAATCACCGGATCGAATTAAGGACTGCACCGTATCTATAATCGGCAGTCCGGCACCCACATTGGTTTCATAGAGGAATTTTCGGAAACGCTGCTGACCAGTTTGCCTCAGTTGCTGGTAGTATTCCTGGCTCAGGGTATTAGCATGTTTGTTGGCAGCAACAACATTAAAACCGGCATCAAGGAATTTAACATATTGCTCAGCAACATCTTTGTTGGCAGTACAGTCAATGATTGTCGGGTTAATCAGGCGCATTTGCTGTTTAATTCCAATGACAGTATCCCAACCGTAGGATTCCGCCTTCGTTTCCAGCTGTTCCTGCCAGTCACCCAGGTCGATCTCGCGAGCCGCTGTATATTCGCTGATCAGTAACTTCCTGCTATTGGCGATTGCACGAACCCTGATATGAATATTCTGCCCGGCCAGCAGGGCCTGCTGCTTTTCAATCTGCTGCAGCAGTTCAGAACCCACCAGCCCACAACCCAGCAGGATCACATCCAGGTAATGCAAGTCTGCGAAGAATTCATCGTGGCAGGCTTTTATCGCCAGGGGTGCTTCGTTCGCATCGACTACCAGAGCGATCGCCCGTTCCGAGGGACCCTGGGCGATTGCCGCAACATTGATTGAGGCTGCCGCAACCGCGCTTAACAGGCGTGCGGCCACGCCGCGGCGATGCTTCATACCATCACCGACCAGCGAAATAATCGCCTGACCCTGCAAGCTGGTAATCTGGCTGATCTGCTTATGCAGGAGCTCAAAACGGAACTCAGTATTCAACGCATTGAGCGCGCTTTCTACCTGATCATCACGTACCGCCAGGCTGATGCTGAATTCAGAAGATGACTGCACGATCTGGATAATTGAAATACCGGCTGCAGCCAGGGTCTGGAACATACGCTGGGCAATACCAACCGTACCTCGAAGCCCGGGGCCGGCAATATAGATCAGGCTGATATCAGGCAGGTAGGAAATACCCTTGATCGATTGATCAGTTTCTTCTGAAATCAGTGTGCCTGCCTGTTTCGGAGAGTGAATGTTTCGAATTTCGCAGGGGATACCAGCTGCCATCAGCGGGCCAACCGCCCTGGCATTTATGACTTTAGCACCGAAGTAAGATAACTCCAGAACCTCACGATAGCTGATATGCGGAAGCAGGTGTGCATTGGCTACCAAAGCCGGATCGGCACTGAAAACACCATCAACATCTTTCCAGATTATGCAGCACCCGGCATTTACTGCTACTGCCAGGCATGCGGCCGAGTAGTCGGAACCATTGCGACCCAGGGTCATGAAATGACCATCTGCATCCGCCGCAACAAAACCTGGCGCAATAATTATGTTGGCAGGCCTTTTCCCGAGGCTTTCTAGCAGACGCTGCCGGCTGGCTTCAGCATCCACAAAGGCATCCAGTGGATCACCGCTGGCGATCAGCAATTCATCCCAGTTGAGCAAGCGGCAGTCAGCACCACCAGAACGCAGCAGCGCATCCACTAGCAGCGTACTCATACGCTCACCGGATCCCAGCACCCTGGCAACAGTACGGTTGGTTGCGTCACCAGACAGGCTGGCACCTTCAAGCATGCGCTTAAGCTCCGTGAGCAGCAGGTTTAACTGATCAACTGCAGGACCTGTTGCCTGTGCCTGGATTCCTTCCAGCAAGAGCAAATGCCGCTGCTTAAGCTCATCGATAATGGACAGATAATCACCGCCAGACTGGGCAAGTGAAATTGCTTCCTGCAGCTGATTGGTCACGCCATAGAGGGCGGAGAATACGAAGATACAAGTTGTCTCTTTTGCCTGAGCTCTAATCAGTTTTACGCAAGCGTGTAAATCATCCAGCTTACGCAGGGTAGAGCCGCCAATCTTATGTACACCAATATTCTCGAGGGCTGGCTTATTCATACATCATCTACCGAATTGGATTTATAGCTTTGTTCATGCACACCTTTAACTGCCCGACCGGAAGGGTCATTTACATTCTGCAGGGAATCATCCCAGAGTATGGCTTCCGGAGAACTACAGGCGACCGTTGGACCACCCGGCACACAATCAACTGCTGAAGGCAACGGGAACTGCTCAGAAAATATCTGCCTGTACAAATAGGCTTCTTTGCTTAGAGGCGTATTTTCAGGAAAACGATGGTTAGCATTCGCCAGCTGCTGATCGGTAATTTCTTCATCAGCAAAATCACGCAGTCCGTCAATCCAGCCATAACCCACACCATCAGAAAACTGTTCTTTCTGCCGCCAGACAATCTCGGCAGGCAGCAGGGCTGTAAAAGCTTCGCGCAGGATTTGTTTTTCCATGCCGCCGTCTTTGATCATCTTACATTCAGGATTGATACGCATAGCGGTATCAAGGAAGTTTTTATCCAGGAATGGCACCCTGGCCTCAACACCCCATGCAGCCATGGATTTGTTCGCCCGCAGGCAGTCATACAAGTGCAGGCGGTCGAGTTTACGTACGGTTTCTTCATGGAATGCACGTGCATCAGGGGCCTTGTGAAAATACAGATAGCCGCCGAAGATCTCATCAGCACCCTCACCTGAAAGCACCATTTTTATACCCATGGCACGAATTTTACGTGCCATCAAATACATTGGGGTTGATGCCCGAATGGTTGTGACATCAAAGGTTTCCAGGTGCCAGATAACTTCCCGCAAGGCATCCAGGCCTTCCTGGATGGTAAATTCCATGCTGTGGTGAATGGTGCCGATGTGATCGGCCACCTTTTGTGCGGCCACCAGGTCAGGTGAGCCCTGCAGGCCGACTGCAAAAGAATGTAGTTGCGGCCACCAGGCAGGTGACTGTTCATCGTCCTCGATCCGGCGATTCATGTATTTGTGGGCAAGTGCGGCGATTATGGATGAATCCAGTCCCCCCGATAGCAATACACCATAAGGAACGTCCGTCATCAGGTGATCGTGTACCGAAGTTTCCAGGGCGACACGAATTTCGTTGATACTGCAATCAGCTGATTCAACTGCCGAATAGTCCATCCAGTCGCGCTGATACCAGCGGGTAATTTCCCCACTTTCACCATCCCAATAATGACCAGGAGGAAACTCTTTGATACGGGTACAGACATCCAGTAGCGCTTTCATTTCTGAAGCCACATAAATCTGTCCTTCGGCATCATAACCATAGTACAGTGGAATGATGCCCATATAATCGCGTGCAATTAAGAACTGCTCACGGTTTTCATCGAAAAGTGCAAAAGCAAACATCCCCTGGAGCCTGTCCATGAAAGCTACACCCTCTTGCTGATAAAGCGCCAGGATAATCTCACAATCTGATTCAGTCTGAAATGGATATTTTTCTTCAAGCGACTCAGCCAGCTGGCGATGATTATAAATTTCACCATTGACCGCCAGGGCAATGGTGCCATCCGCGTTATACAGCGGCTGTGCGCCATGATTCACATCGACAATCGACAGCCGCTCGTGAACTAAAATGGCTTTGGGATGCTGGTAGATACCGCTCCAGTCAGGGCCGCGATGCCTGAGCATTCGCGACTGGATCAATGCTTTTTCCCGTAACGGTTTTAATTCACCAGTAATCTGGAAGATACCATATATTGAACACATTTTAATTTACCCGAAAATCAATCTCTATAGGGTAATGTAATGCTTTTTAAGGCAGGGAAAAAGCCTTTTTCACATGCAATTTGAACTATTTTCAACTTGTTGGCAGGCGATTTTGTTAAATTGATTATAATGTCTTTTTTATCAACACCTTAAGGCGTCTGCCACGAGACCCGATATATTCAATTGAAAGTGCCTGCATAGTGGCTTTGAAGGCTGACCCTACAATTTTGCTCTAAGCAGCATTTCCTGGCGACCGTCAGCAAACAAGGTACCCCGATCCACTGAAAAACAGCTTATCTGTTCTTTGAGCTTCGACTGAGGTTGTGGATAACAGGGTAATCGATTTGTGCGACGCTGGTTCACTAAAAATGAATCAACACCTTCAATGGCGTATTCGAGGTCAGCCAGCATGGTTTCTGAATTACGAGCACCGAAACCATGGCCACGAGAGCCCCTGTGCAGATGAGGTTGAAGAGCCGCGCAAAATGCTTTGATATGTATGGGATCAAGGTAGTTAAAAATGTCCCAAAACAGGCATACATCAATCGCTGAGTTCCTCGGCAGTCCCAGAAAGCTAGTAAATTCCTGCTGCAACTGCCTTGAGCTCATTTCCGTTGAAGGGTTTTTCAAAAACTCGGCACTATACAGATCTACAATGTGCAGGCGACACTTGAACTGCGAGAAAAACGCAATAGTTCTTGGCCGTGCGCCACCCACATCAAGGATAGTTACTTTGCGCCCCATATATGTCTGCCCGAACAAGGTCGGAAAGAGTTGACTGGGCTGGCTCCAGATCTTTTGGTTTGTCACAGCATCACCTGTCGCATAACCTGCAACTGAATTCATTTCTTATTACTCAATTCAGTTAAATATTAACGACTTTTAAGACCGAGACTTGCTTCCTTTTGCGGAGTTTCTGCTGCAACTACCTTGACCTTATCAGTTTTTTGAGCGGACTTTAAAGGTAGTTCTGCTGCGGCACTATCACTTGGATCCATGTCAATACTGCCTTTGAATTTAGCACCATCTTCAAGCGTTACCCGGGGCGCGATGATATTGCCTTTGACATTACCGGCTTTAGAAATAATGACTTTTTCTTTACCAATAATATTGCCCTGGACATTACCAGAAACTTTGACAACTTTTGCTGTCACATCAGCAGTTACCTTGGCAGAATTTTCAATCTCAACTTCATTTGCACCGAGATTAATTTTACCTTCAACCGTACCTTTGATGACCAGGTCTTCATTACCGGTGATATCACCATTGATTTTAATTCCAGATCCAATCACAGCTCTTCCTCCGGGCGTACCCATAGTCGGTTTAGGGGGGGTGACAGTTTCATTCTGTCGAACTTCGTTCTTCTGAGTGCCTAAGCTTCCATGCTTTTCGGCTTTACGTTTTTCAAACATTTTGTATTCCGTTTGTTGTAATCAGGGGGATTGGTAATCGTAGCAGGAAAATGGCTATTGGGGAAATGCATTACCAGATATTAAACTACAGGAACTACCCGACAAACGGCAGTTCCTGTATAAAACTAGTGTTCCTGCACAGTTTTGGGAGGCTCATATGGATCTTTTACAACCTTGGAACCAGATATTAAAGCCTTAAGCCTGTTTTTCGCCTGGCGGGTTCCTGATTGAACATCCAGTCCGATAGCATAAAGTGACGGTACCATCAGCAGGGTAACAAAGAAGGCAAGGAACACGCCAGCAGCCAGTGAAATCACAATGGGCTGTAGGAATGCCGCTTGCATCGAACGCTCCATCATCATCGGCATTAAGCCCACAATGGTCGTCACAGAAGTCAGCAGGATCGGCCTGAAACGAGCCACACCAGCCTCGACGATGGCATCAATCGGCGCCATACCTTTATCCCGAAGCCGATTACAATAATCCATCAACACCAGATTATCGTTCACCACCACCCCGGCAGCAGCCGCAATACCGAAGTAACTGAATATCGCCATGGTTAAATTGAATGCTGCATGACCGTATATCGCGCCGACAAAAGCGTAAGGCATGGCGACCAGGATCAGTAAAGGCTGCCAGTAGCTATGAAATGCAACAGCCAGCATGGCATACATTACAAAGAAAGCGATTAGATACAGTTTCATTACATCTTCCATGAAACGTTTTTCACCTTCAGCCTGGCCTACCGAGCCACGGATAATACCCGGATAACGTTTTTCCCATTCGGGGAAAAAGTTTTCATCCAGGTCTTTCATAATGTCATCATGAACACTGTCTTTCATATCCGCACTGACTCGGGCCGCACGGTTGCCGTTCCAGCGTTGTATGCGTTTGATCCCGGGTGTATATTCAAGATCCGCAACCGACAGCAAAGGCAGCTCCCTGCCATCACTGGTACGTACCCTGAAGTTCTTCAGGCTTTCAATAGACTCACGCGATTCTTTTGGATAGCGAACTTTCACCTTCACATCCTGACCATTACGCGGCAAACGCTGTACTTCTTCTCCAAAATAGGCCTGGCGTACCTGACGGTTCACATCCGCCAGGGTCAAACCCAGTTTGGCCGTACCCGGCTTCATGGTGAGACGGATTTCTTCCGAGGCACCCTCCAGGTTGTTACGAATATCGTAGAGGGATTCATAAGTCCGTAACTGAGATTCCAGTTCTGCCGTTGCCTGGCGTAACAGCTCCAGGTCAGGATGGCGAATAGATAATTCGAAACCTGGCCCATTGTTATTCTGGGTATATTGCACCGAGACTTCCCTGGCATCAGGTACATCACCCATCAATTCACGCAAACGGATTGAGGTTTCCTTGGCAGTCATATCCCGCAATTCCGGCGGCACCAGTTTAACGATAGCCAGCACACTGTCACGACGCGAACGGGTATACCAGTTTTCGATCAGCAGACCTTCGCCACTGGTACGCGCATTAACCTCTTCCTCCAATTCCCTTTCTGCAGCCTGCAGCTGTGCCAGGATTTCCAGCGCCCGACTGTAGGGTGCGCCTTCGGGAAGCACTACGTTGACTATGATTTCATCAGATTCAATATCCGGCATAAAGCTCTTTTTCACCCAGCCGCTATTGAACATACCAAATGCAATAATCAAAATACCTATAAAGATACTGCTGGTCAGGTAACGATGTTCAACCGACCAGCGTCCAATTTTCCGGTAGTGGTTCTGGGCAAAATGAATAATCCCATCGGCAATCCGCTTCTGGAACCTGCCAAAGGCTTTTGGATTCTTGCGCGGTTTCATACTGGCAAGATGGGAAGGCAGTATCCACAACGATTCCACCAGTGAAAAAGCCAGTGCCAGGATCACTACCCAGGTGATATGCCGGGTAAATTCAGAGGTTGAACCATCAAGAAAAATCCATGGCAAAAAGGCAATAATCGTTGTTAATACACCGAAGATGACGGGTTTAGCAACCAACTGAGCACCTGCTATGGAGGCATCAACACCACCGCCCATACGGTTTGCTTCGGTATGGATACCTTCACCCACCACAATCGCATCGTCCACCACAATTCCCAGTACTAACAGGAAAGCAAAGGTAGACAGCATGTTGAGGGAGACTCCAACCGATGGCAGTAATACGAATGCACCGGCGTAGGCAGTAGCAATACCCACAGCCACCCAGATTGCCACCTTGGGTCGCAGGGTCAACATCAGGATACCAATGACCAGGATTAAACCCATAAAAGCAGAACTACTGATAGTTGACATCCGGCCTTTGAAATCTTCCGCATTATCGGTCCACAGGGTTAGTTTTGCCCCTGCCGGCAGGGTATCCTGGCGCTTATCAATCCATTCACGAATAGAGTCTGAAGCGGTGACAATATCCATAACTTCCGTGGTCATCACCTGGATCAGAATGGCCGGTTCACCGTTCAGGGTTGCCAGGATCGGGTTGTCTTCAAAGCCGTCTATTACTGTCGCAACATCGCCAACCCGCAAGATACCGCCTGCGGCCGTTTCGCGGATAATGATGTTGGAAAAATCAGCCTGTGTATCGGCCTGGTTACGTACCTTCAGCTGATAGGTGCCAACTTCCGTACGCACAGAGCCGGAAGAACGGTTAATAGAGCTGTTACGAATGGCATCAGCAACCTGGGAAAAACTGAGGTTGTACCGCCGTAAAGCTTCTTCGCTGACTTCAATGGATACCTCTTCATTACGGGTACCAAATAGCTGCACTACTGTAATTGCCGGTAGTTGGGCCGCTTCCCTGCGCAACTGTTCTGCCAGCCTTTTGAGTTCACGTTCACCGATGTCGCCATGTACCGCAACACGGATAAACTCATCCTGGTTGACCCATTGCTGCACACGCGGTGGTTCGATGTCACGCGGGAATGAAGAAATTGAATCAACCCGAATTTTTACATCATTCATAAACTGGGTAAAATCAACCTGCTGTTCAGCCAGGATATAGACTTCACCCCGGCCTTCACCGGAGGATGAACGTACCCATTCGATTGCATCAAGGTCGCGTACTGACTCTTCAATCCGGGCCACGATCTGTTCTTCAACTTCCTGCGGGGCAGCACCCGGCCAGGAAACCATGATCTGCAGTCCTGGGAAGCGGATCTGTGGGCTCATTTCGCGCTCTAAGGAAGTAAACCCAAAAAACCCTGCGACGAAGATGCCAATCATCAGCAGGTTCGCAGCTACCGAGTTACGTGCCCACCAGGCAATCAGGCCATTCATTTATATGTTTCCTTTTTCAGCGGTAACGGCTTCTTCTTCCGACTGCTCAGGATCTGACTCAACCAGCACCAACTCCTCAGGGTCTGAGTCCATCAGGAGTAAATCTTCAGGCTGATATTTTTCCGCTTCAACTTCAACTTCATCCACATCACGGCTCAGGGCAACGACCTCCATGCCATCGATTGCAGCTGGAATCGTTGAGGTAACCACGCTCTCTCCTGCTTGTACGCCACTGGCAAGCAACACCCTTTCCATTGATGTTGAAAGCACCTCTACAGTACGAATCTCCAGACGACTGTCTGCGTTGATAACATACACTTTATCGGACTTGCGCAAGCCAAGGCGTGGGATAACCAATGCAGTCTGCGAGTGGACACCCTCGATTTGGGCAGTAACAAACATACCCACCGCCATCGGTGTGCCGTTATCAGCACCGTCACCATAGGGATCTTCAACTTCCGCAATGGCGTAAACCATTCTAGTCTGCTGGTCTACTGCGGCATTGGTGCGTACAATTCGTCCCTGCCAAAGCTGTTGCTGGTTACCAACCTGGGCGCTGAAGTTAACCACCGGTGCGTTGCTACTATTCGCCATAAAACCCATCGGCAGGTTTAGTTCAACCAGTTGCAGGTCAGTCAGTGGCAAACGAACCTCTACTGTATCAGTTGAAAACACCCGGCCCAGTGACATACCAGCGGTGACATACTGGCCAATGCCAATATTCTTCTGGCGTACACGTCCTTTGAAAGGTACCTTGATGGCAGTACGTGTGACATTTAAATTAGCTTCACGCAGATCAGCTTGTGCAGCTCGTAACTGGGCCTTCGCACCCAAAACCTGAGGTTCGTTGAGTGCAAATGGTGTTGGTTTGCCTGCATTGCGTTTGCGGTTCCATTCATCCGTTTTAATTTTTGCATTAGCCAGTTCACGCTCGACATTAACCCGCGCATCTGCGACCCGGGCCTGGGCGCGTATGACCGCCAGTTTATAGTCAGTATCATCGATCTTAACCAATAAAGTCTCCGGACCAAATTTAGCACCTTCGGCAAAAGCTTCAGAAACAGCAACAATACGACCGGAAACCTGCGGGATCAGGTCAATTTCAACTTTGGGACTGACTTCACCCTGGGTTTTTACTGAAATGGATACAACTTCCGAATAGACCTCATCAACATACAACGAAACCAGGCGTGGGGGCTCTTCCTTCTTTTCCGGTGGCGGCTTGGCGGCCACCAGGGCTTTTACCACCACCACACTAATGACAAGCACTAATACCGGTAAAATCAGTTTCAGGATCTTTTTCACAGCAAACCTCGTTTTTGTAACTCTATTTAATTGATTAACGGCCAAACCCTGAAAAAGTTACAGAAGAATGACCTATGTATGAATATGTGCGTATAAGACCATGAACACAGCAGCAACACATGGGCCAAAAGTCAGTATTTAGTGATTTCTGAAACAACTACTTTCCAATTTTAAGAAATACTTGGGCAAATATGCCTATAATTAGCCAATGAAGGGATTCTTTCGTAAATTACGCCAACGCAATGTCATCAAAGTCGGGATCGCCTACCTGGTTATTGCCTGGGCGGTGATGCAACTGGCCGATGTTATCTTGCCATTACTGCAGCTGCCCGAGTGGACAATTACCCTGGTGCTGGCACTACTGGTTTTAGGCTTTCCTATAGCCCTGGTACTAGCCTGGGCTTATGAAATAACACCTGATGGGATTCAACGGGATGACCGTGATGCAATTACTACTAAACCGCTAAAAGCTATTGAAACCAGCGTCGGAGTGGAGGACAAATCCATTGCGGTACTGCCGTTTGCCAATTTAAGTGCAGATGAAGAACAGGAACATTTCTGTGACGGCCTGACAGAAGAACTGCTTAATGTGCTTGCCGGCCTGCCCGGCCTGCGGGTGGCTTCGCGTACTTCAAGTTTTGCCTTCAAGAATAAATCTGTCGGCCTGGCCACTGTCGGGGAAAAATTGCAGGTAGCACATATACTCGAAGGCAGCGTACGTAAAAGCGGCAGCAGTATCCGTATCACAGCCCAGCTAATTGACGTCACCACTGACTCACATCTATGGTCTGAAACCTATGACCGCCAGCTGGATGATATTTTTGCCATCCAGGATGATATTGCCCGACGAATACTTGGCGCACTGAAACTAAAACTGGTTAGCGTACAACCTGACTACAACACTACAGAAAACAGCAAGGCTTATGAATACTTTCTACGTGGCTGTGGTTATGCAAACACTAAGGGCAGCAAGGATGAAAAACTGGCGATTAAACTGTTTCAACAAGCGGTTGCCCTGGACCCCGGTTTTGTACGGGCCTGGGTAAAACTTGCCGAAACCAGCGCTTTATTTGCAATGTTCTCAACCGGTGGTAAGCGCAGTCAGGAGATTGCCACCGAAGCGAGTGATAATGCCATCAAGTTGGCGCCTGACTATGTCAACAGTCATATGGCCCGCGGGAATGCCTATTTAGCCAGCAAGCAGTACGCTGAGGCGGAAGCCGCATTTTTTAAAGCCATTGACCTTGATCCGGGCTTAGGCCTGGCATATCACTACCTGGCCAGAAGTGCCTATTTCCAGGGGCAAATGGGTAAAGCTCTGGAGTACTTCAATAAAAGCATGGAGCTTGACCCGGATGACTACGAAAGCCCACTAATTGCGAGCGGGATTTACGTAAAATTCAATGACCCGGAAAATGAAAAACGCCTGGCTAAAATTGGAGTGAAACGAGCAAAGCGGCATCTCGAGGACTACCCTGACAACCATCGAGCCTACTATCTTGGTGTTAGCGGATTATTGGTTCTGGGAGAAATAGAGCGTGCCAAAAAATGGGCAGAACGAGCCTATCAAATTGCACCGGAAGATACTGCCACCCGCTACAACCTGGCCTGTTTTTATACCAGGATTGGTGATTATGACAAGGCCCTGGACTTCCTTGAAAACTCAATTTCTTCCCGCAGATGGATTGCAAATGACCCCGACCTTGAACCCCTTCACAGCAATCCGCGATTTCAGGCTGTACTGGACGCTTTGCCTGAATAATCAAAACTACTTAAGTTTTCTTTTTCCCCGGATCGTTACGCCCCATTTTTTCATGACTGGAAACCCAGTCGAGCGATGAAATAGCCGCTGCCAGCGAAATTTCCCCGGCAAGCACGGTACCAGCAACAATTTCAGCAAACTTTTTCACCTTGCCTACACCATAACAATCCAGTGCCTGCAGTGATTCACGCTGGGTGGGGAGTCCGGTGCCACCACCACAGGTTGCAACAATCAGTGATGGCAGGGTTATGGAAATATACAGGTCTTTGTTTTCCAGCAAATCCAGGTAGAGTAAAGCCACTGATGATTCTGATACATTGGCTACATCCTGGCCGGTAGCCATAAACACTGCCGTAATCGCGTTGGCAGAATGGCAACCATTATTGTTAGCCCCGGAAAGCATGCTGCCGATGTTAGCCACTTTAGAGTGAGCGTACAGGGATTCGGTATCTGCATGCATGATATCCAGCAGCACCTCACGTTTAATCACTACTTCTGCGGTGACGCGTTTACCGCGGGTACGCATCATATTAATCATCGATGCCTTTTTATCGGTAGCAAAATTACCATCGAGGAAGAAGCGCTGGATCTCAACCACATCACAGTTTTGCAGTATCCAGTTACAGGCGGCAAAAGTGGCCTTGCCAACCATATTCTGGCCACCGGCATCACCGGTTGTGTAATTAAAGCGCAGGTAGGCAAACTTGATTGCCAGGTAATAATCAACATATTTAAGCTTAATAAAGGGATCGGTCGCTTCAGCTACAGTACGGATTTCATCCATATGTACAACAATCCAGTCAGCAAACAGGCGCGCCTTATGCGCATCTTCAAATACAAATACAGGTGCACGCTGCATGCTATCGCCTACCACAGTACATTTAACCCCGCCGCAGGCATGCAGGACCTTCATGCCACGGTTATAGGATGCTACCAGAGTGCCCTCAGATGTCGCCATCGGTACATAATACTCACCCTGTGCATGCTCGCCATTAACCAGCAGGGGGCCGGCAAAACCCAGAGGTACCTGTACGGCACCGGTAAAGTGTTCGATATTTCCATCGGCTGTATGCGGGTCAATAGAATACTGTGAGATATGCTCTAGCACTGCCCCGGTCATATGATGAATAAACTGTTGACGGGCCTGAATGGGCTGTTCAGCAAAATCATCTTCTGCATTTCGGGGGATTTCCCCCGGCCTGGCGTCGGAGCCTTTGAGTGAGTCCTTGATTTCGAGTTTTAAATAGCCAAAGGGTTTGCAGTCAAACAGCAACTCAATTTTGTGATCTCCTTCTTCCAGGGTTTCTCCTTCAAGCTTGAATCTGAGTAAAGCAGCCAGTGGGAACTCCAGCCCGTTTGCCGAACTAAGCTGGTCGGCTGTAAGATATTCACCTCCGGCAATACTCATGCTCACTTTATTCAGAGGTATGTAGCGAGAGTTCAGCGTCACCTGTTGTACGCTTTGAATAGATGCCGGGCTTATACGGTTGCTCAGTGAAAAACTCACAACACCATCAATGCTGTTAAGACTGGATCGGTTATACAACACTCTTAAAAGAGCGGCAGGAATATTTGACATATCTCAACTCCACTTGCGTATAAATGCTTATGACACCAAAGTTTAAGTGAAAACAAGGCTTTTGGTATTGACCCGGGGCAACTAAAAATAAAGCATTGTTGTTTGCCCCAATATTACCGTGGTTCCCCTGGTTAGAAAAACCTGGCATATCAAATCACATGGGTAAAACAAATCAAGCTATAAGCAAATAGACAGGGGTGACTATTCAGGTAAAAATGCAAGAGTTAGTGTAGTTACCACAAACTAGTTGAATCATGGTTGCAGCAAATTGATTCCATGTCTGGCAAAACCCGGCAGAATGTGTATTCTGCCGGGTTGTAAGTTCTAATGCATTAAGGTGTTATTTCTACTGTGAAAGTAGCCCCTGACTGAAC
>JADFVZ010000061.1 GCA_015222805.1 Pseudomonadota bacterium | reverse complement strand
TTATATTTGGAGCGGGAAACGAGATTCGAACTCGCGACCCCAACCTTGGCAAGGTTGTGCTCTACCAGCTGAGCTATTCCCGCAAAGGAGGTGAATTTTAAGCCCTTTTACGCCACTGTCAAGCTTATGGGGCTAATTAATCGGGAATTCGCCGTATATTTGAATAAGTAGTCGAAAAAAGCAGAAAAAACGACCTTCAGACTATGCTTTCTGGCCCGGGGGTGGCAAAATACCCGCACATTAATACTGTTGGGATAAAATGGCTAAGAAAGATGTAATTGAAATGGAAGGTAAGGTTGTAGATACCCTGCCAAACACCATGTTCCGGGTCGAACTTGAAAATGGACACATAATCACTGCCCATATTTCCGGCCGCATGCGCAAACACTACATCCGCATCCTTACCGGTGACGGTGTTCGGGTTGAAATGACACCCTATGACCTGAGCAAAGGCCGTATTACCTACCGCATGAAGTAAAACTGCTCGCTGAGCAGTTTTACTACCCTACTCCATTATCTGTGCAGCCGATTGTATTATATCGGCTCATCCTGCTCTGGCACCCCGATAATCAGCTCTTCCTGACCGCCTTTACTGTCATGATTGGAGTGGTAGCGAATTTTCAGTTCATCGGTTTTGGTTTCATCGGTTTCAACAAAAACTTCCCCGCCTTTAGTCAAGCTGCCAAACAACAATTCTTCTGCCAGTGGGCGTTTGATGTATCTTTTAATCATCCGCTGCATGGGGCGGGCACCCATAGTTTCATCAAAGCCTTTGCTTGCCAGCCAGTTCCTGGCTGCTGTACTGACCGTAATATTGACATCTTTATCGGCCAACTGGGCTTCCAGCTCAATGATGAACTTATCGACAATCTTCAGGACTACCGATTGATCCAACGATTTGAACTGGATAATGCCGTCCAGGCGGTTACGGAACTCTGGTGCAAACGTTTTTTCTATTTCAGCCATCGCATCGGTGGTATTGTCCTGCTCGGAAAAGCCGATGGATCGGCGTGCGGCAATCCTGGCGCCGGCATTGCTGGTCATTACCAGTACGACATGGCGGAAATCAGCTTCGCGGCCGTTGCTGTCGGTGAGCTTGCCGTGATCCATGATCTGCAGCAGCAGGTTGTATACATCAGGATGGGCCTTTTCGATTTCATCCAGGAGTAACACAGTATGGGGGTTTTTAGTAATTGCTTCGGTTAACAGACCGCCTTTGTCAAAGCCAACATAACCGGGAGGTGCACCGACCAGTCGGGAAACCGAATGGGCTTCCATGTATTCCGACATATCAAAACGGGTTAACTCAATACCCAGGATTTGTGCAAGCTGGCGAGTAACCTCTGTTTTACCGACCCCCGTGGGACCTGCAAACAGGAAGCTGCCAATCGGGCGCTCACTATCCGCAAGACCGGAGCGTGACATCTTGATCGCCGAGGCCAATGTGGCGATAGCTTCATCCTGGCCGAATACAGATAATTTCAAATCACGTTCAAGGTGTTTAAGCGCATCGCGGTCACTGCGGGAAACCTGTTTTGCCGGGATCCTTGCAATTTTAGCTATTACACTTTCAATATCCCCTGCATCGAGTACTGGCTTGCGATCTGCCGGGTCTTGCAGCCACAGGCTGGCACCAGCTTCATCTACTACATCAATAGCCTTATCCGGCAAGCGACGGTCGTTCATATGCCGGGCAGACAGCTCAGCAGCAGCAACCAGGGCTTCATCGCTATATTTAACCTTGTGATGCTCTTCAAAGCGGGTTTTTAAACCGCGCAGGATATCAATAGTTTCAGCCACACTGGGTTCGCTAATATCTATCTTCTGGAAACGTCGCGCGAGGGCGCGGTCTTTTTCGAAGATACCACGGTACTCTTCAAATGTGGTTGAACCCATGCAACGCAGATCGCCGTTAGCGAGTACCGGTTTGATCAAATTGGATGCATCCATAACCCCACCGGAAGCAGCACCCGCACCGATGATGGTATGGATTTCATCGATAAACAGAATGGCTTCGGGTTGCTCCTTAATTTCACCTAATACAGCTTTAAAGCGTTTTTCAAAATCGCCACGATATTTGGTGCCGGCAAGTAATGCACCAAGGTCCAGTGAGTAAATTACAGCATCTTTGAGTACATCCGGCACATCATTTTCGGTGATTTTACGCGCCAGACCTTCGGCAAGGGCGGTCTTGCCAACTCCTGCTTCACCGACAAATAACGGATTGTTTTTCCGGCGGCGGCATAGAATCTGGATGATTCTTTCAACTTCTTTTTCCCGTCCGATCAGCGGATCGATTTTATCCGCCAGCGCACGCTTGTTCAGGTTGCTGGCAAATTTCTCCAGTGCCGTTTTTTCGGTATCTTCAACCGCAGCGTCGCTTTCGCCTTCAGTAACACTGGAGGCATCATCAGCATCACCGTCATAGCGAGTGATGCCATGGGAAATATAATTAATCACATCGAGGCGGGTAATATCCCGGGAGTTCAACACCCAGCTGGCATAAGATTCTTTCTCGCCATAGATGGCAACCAGCACATTACAGCCCAGCACTTCTGTTTTGCTGGCGGACTGGACATGATACAGGGCTCTTTGCAGTACCCGTTGGAAGCCGACCGTTGGCTGGGTGTCGCGGGTATCTTCCGCGCCCAACATCGGGACTTTCTCGGCTAACACCTGGTTCAGTTCATCTGCCAGAGCCGGTAAATCGGCACCACAGGCATTCAGGGCGCTGGCAGCAGATGCATTATCAAGCAGGGCCAGTAGCAGGTGTTCAACCGTCAGGTATTCATGTCGGGATTCACGCGCCTGCTGGTAGGCCTGGGCAATGGATTGTTCAAGGTCTTTGCTAAACACGGGTTTTAACTCTCCTGAAATTTGCCAATATTAAGTATCCTGTGTAGTTCCAATAAAACTCTACACTTATCTAATAGAACGCATAGCTACCGAAAAAGTTTCATACAGCTTCCAAAGTACATTGCAAAGGCTGGCTTTCCTTGCGGGAAAAATCATTGACATGGGCGACCTTTGTTTCCGCAATTTCTTTGGTAAATATGCCACACACGGCTTTTCCTTTGGTGTGGACATGCAACATGACCTGGGTAGCCTTATCTTCATTCATACTGAAATGCTGGCGCAGTACTTCGATGACAAACTCCATGGGAGTGTAATCATCATTCAGCAACATGACCTTATACATCTTCGGCGGCTCAAGTTCGAGGCGAACATCTTCGAGTGCCAGGTCATTTTCAAAAGATTGGTCAGCTGTGCTCATGAGTGCATTGTATTACAGCTTTGGAAAGGTGCAAGAGGCGACTTGTTTTATTCGTCAATGCAATTTATGTTATGTCTATATTATCAGTGTGTTAAAAAGCTAATATAGAATTTAGATAAAGATTGGTTACTGGATAGTTGATGCGAATGGCTTATGTAGTATGCTCGAGCAGTACCATTACTGAATTATGGCGGTCCTGAGCGGTCAGCAGTATATACGCTGAATCGGGTAAACTCTGCTTGAAAGCCAGCACCCTGCCCTCATATTCATAGTTATGCATAACTCACAGACAATAATGGAAACATACAGATGAAAGTCATGGCTGGATTATCCGGTGGTGTAGATTCCTCTGTAGCCGCTTTATTGCTGACCCGGGACGGGATAGATACCTCCGGCCTGTTTATGAAAAACTGGGAAGAGGATGACCGCACAGGTACCTGCCCTGCCGAAGAAGACGCCAAAGATGCAGCTGCTGTAGCAGAAAAGCTTGGCATATCCTTTCATACCCGAAATTTTGCCGCCGAATACTGGGATTATGTGTTTGAACACTTTATCTCAGAATATAAAATTGGACGCACTCCCAATCCGGATATCCTTTGCAACCGCGAGATTAAATTCAAGACTTTCCTGGAACATGCGCAAGATCTTGGCTGCAGTCACATTGCTACCGGGCATTACGCCCGCAGGGATGAACTGGATGGGCGCTATCGCCTGCTCCGGGGGTTGGATCAGAACAAGGACCAGAGTTATTTCCTCTATACATTGAGACAGCAGCAACTTGCACGTACGTTGTTTCCTGTAGGAGAGCTGGAAAAACCTGAAGTGCGCAAGCTGGCAGAATCCGCAGGATTCATGATCCACGATAAAAAAGACAGCACCGGCATATGTTTTATCGGTGAACGCAACTTCCGCCCGTTCCTGTCCCGCTACCTGCCGGCACAGCCAGGTGAAATACACACCATTGAAGGCCAGGTAATTGGACAGCATCAGGGTTTAATGTATTACACCCTGGGGCAGCGGCAGGGACTGGGTATTGGAGGCGTTAAAGGCGCCAGTGACGCCCCCTGGTACGTGCTTAGGAAAAACATGCAGGACAATATTTTAATTGTTGGCCAGGGTCATGATCACCCTTTGTTGTTTTCAAACCAGCTCGAAGTTTCTGAATTGAGCTGGGTTGCGGGTAGTGCAGCTGAAACTGGCATACCGCTGACAGCAAAAATCCGTTATCGCCAGGCCGATCAGGATTGCCATATTTCAAGCCTGGACAGGGATACCTGCAAAGTGAGTTTCAACCAGGACCAGTGGGCCGTTACCCCGGGTCAGTCGATTGTTTTTTACCGCGGCGAAGAATGTCTTGGCGGCGGTATTATTGATTACAGTGAAATCCAGACATGATTAGCCAGCAAATAAAAGAACAAACCCTTGCCCTTGCCGGGGTTTTCCAGGCAGCGGAACTGGTTCACCAGGCCGCTACCACTGGACAATGGTCCGGCTATGCGGCCGAACAAAGCATTCAAAGCCTGTTTGAACTGAAGCCGGATACCGTAGAGGATGTGTTTACCGGGGAATTCGGGGTCAATCTTGGGATGAAATCACTGCGGAGTGCATTAAAGGGGGAACAGCAGCATGCACAGACCCTCGCCTATGCAATCGAACTGTTACAGCTTGAACGCAAATATCGAAGCAACACAACAATGCGGGAAAGCATTGGTAAATCCTTAATTGCTATCAGCCAGATGGGTAGTACAGACATAGACCTTAAGGATGCCCAGGCAACGGCACTGGGAGAGCTTTATCAACAGACCATCAGCACCCTGCCCACCCGGATCATGGTGAATGGAAAACCCGTTTACCTGCAGAACGAGAGAACCCTTAGCTGGATTCGTTCCCTGCTGTTTGCCGGGCTGCGCTCAGCACGCTTATGGGTGCAACTCGGGGGATCCCGATTTGACCTGATGTTCGGACGAAAAAAAATCATAGACGCCAGCAACCAGATTCTGGGATCATAATTGCTGCCATAAGACCTGTGGCAGGATTTTCAGCTATTAAAATACAGGCAAATCACGCATAATTAAACAGATAGTAGCGAGCATTTGTTGCAGTGTTGAAAACTCTTTTTTAAAGCACAAATAACGCTTACTCGGGGCAGGCTGTTTGACAGCTGCCAACAGAATACTAATAGAAACATTACGGAGCGAAAACATGGCCAATTCCTTTTCAACTCGCAGCACGCTCAATGTTAATGGGCGGGAGATGGACTACTTCAGCATGCCGGCGCTGGCAGGTAAATATAATATTGACCGTCTGCCCTTTGCCCTGAAAATATTACTCGAGAATTTACTCAGAAATGAAAACGGAGTTGACGTCACCAGCAGTGACATTGAAGCCCTGTTAGATTGGGACGCGAAAGCTGAACCCTCAGTTGAAATTGCATTTACACCATCACGGGTAGTACTACAGGATTTTACCGGTGTGCCTGCGGTTGTTGACCTGGCAGCGATGCGGGATGCGATGCGGGAAATGGGTGGCGATCCGAACAAAATTAATCCGCTATCCCCGGCTGAACTGGTGATTGATCATTCCGTGCAGGTGGATTACTACGGCAGTGATTCTGCCCTTGAAGCCAATACAAAAATGGAATACCAGCGCAACAGTGAGCGCTACAGTTTTTTGCGCTGGGGCCAGAATGCTTTTTCAAATTTCAATGTTGTGCCACCGGGTAACGGCATAGTCCATCAGGTAAATCTTGAATTCCTCGCCAGGGTTGTATTTGCTGCGGAGACGGATGGTAAAACCATTGCCTACCCGGATACTGTAGTTGGTACAGATTCACATACCACCATGATTAACGGTATCGGTGTGCTCGGTTGGGGAGTTGGTGGCATTGAAGCTGAAGCTGCGATGCTGGGCCAGGCCATATCCATGCTTATACCCCAGGTTGTGGGTTTCAAACTCACTGGCAAGCTGCCGGAAGGCGCAACTGCAACCGACCTGGTGTTAACCATAGTCCAAAAGCTGCGTGAGTTAGGCGTGGTTGGTAAATTTGTTGAATTCTTTGGTGAAGGTCTCCAGCACCTGCCGTTGGCTGATCGCGCCACCATCGCAAATATGGCACCTGAGTATGGCGCCACCTGCGGTATTTTCCCGATTGACGAGGAAAGCCTGAATTACCTGCGCCTGTCCGGCCGCGATGAGGATCAGGTTGCCCTGGTTGATGCCTATGCCCGCGCCCAGGGATTGTTTCATACCGCTGATACACCTGCTGCGCAATACAGCGACACGCTGGAGTTGGATATGGGCACCATCGTGCCTTCCATGGCCGGTCCTAAGCGCCCCCAGGATCGCGTTTTGTTAAGTGAAGCACAACACGATTACCTGCGTGACATGAAACCTTTATCAGCTGGTCGGGATGCAATCAGTCCCTCACCAGAAGTGCAGCTCAGCAATCAGACTTTCGAACTCAAAGATGGCGCGGTCGTGGTCGCAGCCATCACCAGTTGCACCAATACGTCCAACCCCGCAGTTATGCTGGGTGCTGGCTTGATTGCCCGCAATGCCGTGGCCCGTGGCCTGCAAGTCAAGCCCTGGGTTAAAACTTCACTGGCACCGGGTTCGCGGGTGGTGACAGAATACCTGGAACATGCCGGCTTACTCGATGACCTCGACAAGCTGGGATTTGATGTTGTTGGTTATGGCTGTACTACCTGCATCGGTAACACCGGCCCATTACCCGGACCGGTTGGTGATGCCATTCGTGAAAATGACCTGGTAGCCTGTTCGGTGCTTTCAGGGAACCGTAACTTTGAAGGTCGGATCCATGCGGATATCAAGATGAATTACCTGGCCTCACCACCACTGGTGGTTGCTTATGCAATTACCGGCACATTGAATACCGACCTGGTAAATGATCCGCTCGGTACCGACAAAAATGGCGAACCGGTCTACCTGCGTGATATCTGGCCCAGCAGCCATGAAGTACAACAATGTGTTGCCGATAACATTGACCCTGAAATGTTCCGTAAGAGTTACAGGGGAGTATTTAAAGGTGATGAAAAATGGCAGTCCATGCAATCCCCCGAAGGTGAGATGTTCACCTGGGCGAATGATTCCACCTATATCCGCAACCCGCCCTATTTCCAGGGTATGGGTGCTGAGCCTGAGGCTGTTGTTGATATTAAAGCTGCGCGCTGCATTGCTTTACTGGGTGATTCAATCACTACTGACCATATCTCTCCGGCCGGCGCAATTGCAGCAGATTCCCCTGCAGCCAAATACCTGATCGAACATGGTATAGATCCAGCCCAGTTCAATTCCTATGGCTCACGCCGCGGTAACCACGAAGTGATGATGCGCGGCACATTTGCCAATGTTCGTTTGCGCAACCTGATAGCGCCTGGAACCGAAGGCGGCTGGACAACTTACTGGCCGGATAATGAAGTCATGCCCCTGTATGATGCGGCAATGAAATACCAGCAAAGCGGTACCGGCCTGGTAGTTATTGGTGGTAAAGAATACGGTACCGGCTCATCTCGCGACTGGGCAGCCAAAGGCACAAACCTGCTGGGTATCAAAGCAGTCTTAACCGAAAGCTTTGAGCGCATCCATCGCTCCAACCTGGTTGGAATGGGTGTGTTGCCGCTGAACTTCCTGCCAGGCGACAGTGCTGCATCCCTGGGGCTAACCGGCAAGGAAACCTTTGATATAGAAGGGCTGGATAATGGTAATGCTGATCAGGTCACTGTGACTGTAACGGCTGAAGATGGCAGCCAGAAGGTATTTCAGGCCAAGGTTCGCATCGATACACCGAAAGAGGCAGAATATTATCGCCATGGTGGCATTTTGAATTATGTGTTGCGTCAGTTGGCAGCTACCTAGCATTTCATTAGCTCCAAACTACAAAAAAGCAGCCGTTGATTTCAGCGGCTGCTTTTTAATCGGCTAAAAAAATTTAGCGCTTGCCACGAATCAAAATTTCTACCCGACGATTCATGTCCCTGCCTGCTGCGCTAGCATTATCTGCAAGCGGATGCGCTTCACCATAGCCTACTGAATACATCCTTTCCGGGTAAATATCCTGGCCAACCATAAAGTTAAAAACTGATTGCGCACGGCGCTCGGAAAGTTTCTGGTTATATTCTTCCGAGCCGGAGGAATCGGTATAGCCCTGGACGACAATCGCTGTTTGCGGATAATCGTGCATCACTCCGGAAAACTCCACCAGTGCGTATTCGCTGTCACTGCTAAGCAATGCGGAGTTAATGGCAAAGAGGACATCACTGTCGAACCTGACCCGCAGGGTTTCTTCATCCAGGCGTTTTACTTCGAGTTCTTCTATGCGCCGCAGTTCTGCTTCCTGTTTATCCATATAATGCCCGACACCAGCACCAATACCTGCACCTACTACTGCACCGATAAGGAGACCGTCAAGAGCAGATCCGCCAATCAGGGCGCCAGCAGCTGCACCTGCAAGCGTGCCCAACATGGCCCCTTGCTTGGCTTGCTGGTTTGGGTCGCCATCAAGGCTGGCACAGCTTGAAAGAAACAGTGTAAGACCAACAAAAACAGGCATGATTTTGGCTTTTAAATTCACTTGCATACTCCACAATTATTTCAATTTATATCTATCCGGCCCGGGATTCAACTGGTAAATATCAGCATCCTGTTCCAGGGGAATTCCATTTTCGATTGTAAATGAATTAGCTGAACCCATTCTGAACTTATTGCCCGGCAACAGGATACCGGAGAGGTTTAACGGGTCATAGCTGTTGAGTTCAATCCTTTGTTGTGAAACCAACTGCCGGTGTCCCTTAAGCAACGCAAGTGCTTCAGGATGGGCAAACTGTTCTCCCGAAAATCCGTCAACAAAGCGGCCACCCATGAGTTCCCCCCGGTCTTCCATACGCCGCAGGTGGTAAAGAATATATCTCCAGGAAACCGGCAGGTGTTCGCGTTCCAGCAAGCCGCGAAAGATTATCCCATAACGGCGCACAAGCACCTCTGCCACAACCCCTGCCTGGGCCAATATCCTGCTCCGGCTGGTTTCTTCCGGCCTGGCCGCATAACTGTCCTGTAACAGGCTCCAACGCCCGCCAACTGCCAGTAATGGCCGCCTGCGGAAATTCCTCAAGCGTTTTTGCAGTTGTTGCTGCCGTTTTCGACCGGGGGCCAGGATGGACTGTAAGGCAGATAATGAATCCGCCGTGATCAGGCGCTTGGCAACAAGTTCCGCCAGCGCATCCGCCAGGGGTTCTTTTAACAAGCCGCAGCGCTCCTGAAGTTGTTCATTAAACAGGGCTCCTGATTCTGTCAGCACAGCTAAAACCGTACTTGCGGCAGATCCAGGTCCGCTGCTTCCATGGTCGGGAACTGGATCATCTTTCAACCAGTGCCTGAGCTCATTCCTTGGGGCTATGATAATCGGAGAGGTTGAATTAAACTGCTGGCGCATATCGGCTTGTCCGGCAGCACACCAGCTGAGGGTGCCATTGAGGAACAAGTTATCCAGGTTATTGCTGAGGGTATGCTTACTAATCGTCCTTGCTGGAATAAGATTTTTTTGCCATATCGCCAACGGTGACTGCCAACCTGATAGCAAGGTAAACGACTGCAATAATGCACCCTCTCCCTGTCCCGGGTCCTGCACGCCCTGCCAGTCGATCAGGTAGCGGTAAAACTGGCGTGGATTAACCAGCTTATGCTGGCGTCTTTTCGAGTCACGGCTGTAGCGATGGATGCGTGCCAGTAAGCGCCGTTCACACCATTGATTGCCTGTATCGGATTTGCCAGGGTCAAACCTCAGCAAATAGCCCTCGCCCTCAAGCCTTAGCAAAGCCTGTTGCATTTGAGTTGTAGACAATCCGAAATCATCACCCAGGCGAGTTTCATCAACCGGTCCCAATGCAGACATTCGCGATCTAAGCAACATGACCAGGGCATCTTCCGCACTGCCGTTGAACACCCCACAAGCCGGAATCTGCGGCTGGTGGTTGCTGTCAGGGTAAACCAGGATAAACGCCGCCAGCAACTCTGCTGCTACCCAGTAGGTACCAACTGCAGTCCGGCAACAACACAACCTGGCATCTTCAGAAAGCTGTCGGAACCAGAGGTGCCAATGGCTGACACTATTAGCATCAACTAGCCTGCCGCCGGAGGAAGAAATACCGGATTCTATTTCACTAATACACAAAAAACCTGCCTGTAGCACCGCATCATGCAGTTCATCGGCGTTGCGTGGATTAAACCAGGCTTCAGACCTGACTTTAGCAATGGCATCGACCTGCAGTACACCCAGGGATGCCGCCTGGACCAGGTCATCAGGCTGCTGGCGAATTGCCAGTGTACGGCGCTCTTCAGCCGGTGCCGGATCAAGGAAAGCATAAGGCCTGGCATTGATAATTTCAGCCGCCATCGGTGAGGGACCGTTGAGATCAACACAATGGACTTTGATTTCATTTGCATGCAGGGCCGTTAACACACACTTAAGAGCGCCTATATCCATCACCTCATGGATGCAGTCATTCACAGTCTGGTTAACCAGGGGGTGGTCGGGTACCTCGCGGGCACCCTGGATATTTTCCAGGCAGGCCAGCTGGTCAGGAAAGATTACCGCAACCAGGTCTTCAGCCGCATTCCGCTGGATTTGCGGGGGTACCCGTTTACCATTGCGCATGCGCGGTATGGCCAGGGCGGTAACCGCAGTCCAGCGCCAGTGGGTTACAAACAACGGCACATCCAGCAGTGCCTGTATCAGCACGTCCTCAACACTGGCAGGATGCAGGTAGCGAGCCACGTCTGCAGTCTCGAAGCTGTGGGTTTCACCCAGGGACATCAGCAGGCAGTCTTCCAACGCCACAGCTTGCAGTTCAAAATTAAACTTGCGGCAAAAGCGTTTACGCAATGCCAGGCCCCAGGCACGGTTTAAACGTGACCCGAATGGCGAATGCACAATCAGGTGCATATCCCCGGACTCATCAAAGAAACGTTCAAACACCAGCTGCTGCTGGCTTGGAATTACACCCAGTGCCGCACGGGTTGCTGCCAGGTATTCAACCGCTTGCTCTACTGCAACCGGCTGTTGCCCCGACCAGTTTGCCAGCGCGGCAATCACCTCTGGCGGATCATCTGCCGCCAGCTGTTTATCTACCCAGGCACGCAACTCAGAAACCGCTGTGGAAAGCAGATCGCTCCTGCCGGGGGCTTCCCCGAACCAGAAGGGTATATTAGGCGGTTGTCCGCGGGCATCCTCCACCAGCACTTTTCCTGTTTCGATTTTCAGTATCCGGTAAGAGGTATTCCCCAGCTGGAATATATCCCCGGGCAGGCTTTCAAAGGCAAAATCTTCGTTCAGGCTGCCAATAAAAAACCCCTGTGGCTGCAGCACCACCCGATAATCAAACTGATCGGGGATGGTGCCGGCATTCATTAATGCGGTAAGGCGCGCGGCAGGACGGGGCTTTAAGCGCTGATTAACCGCATCGTAAAACAACCAGGCGGCACGTCGGCCTCGCCGGGAAGCGTAACCCTGGGCCAGCATCTCAACAACTTCCAGTAGTTCGGCACGTTTCAGTTCACGGTAAGGCCGGGCCTGTTTTACCCAACTGAGTAATGTATCAATGTTTTGTTCACCGGCACTGATTTCGGCAACAATTTGTTGTGCCAGCACATCCAGTGGTTTTTCCGGAATTCGCAAAACATCCATCTTGCCCTCAGCGATGGCTTTTAACAGGGCAATGGATTCAACCAGCTCATCCCGTGAAAGCGGAAACAACCGGCCTTTGGATATACCTCCTACCTGATGTCCTGCACGCCCTACCCTTTGTACAAGAGCAGCAATTGAGCCGGGCGAACCCAACTGTATAACCAGGTCGATATCACCAATATCGATGCCCAGTTCCAGTGAAGCGGTGGCGACTAAAATTTTGAGCTGTCCGTCCTTCAGGCGCTGTTCTGCATCCAGTCGGTGTTCTTTTGCCAGCGAACCGTGGTGTGCGGTTACCTGGTTCTCACCTATTGATTCTGCCAGCCTTTCACCCAAATGCCGGGCCACGCGCTCAGCCAGTCGCCGGGTGTTAACAAATATCAGTGTGGTTGTGTGTTTAAGGGCGAGTGTTTCAATACGGGCATAGATTTCCCCCCAAACTTCGTTCGACATGACAGGGGTTAAGGGTGACGGGGGTAATTCAAGCGCCAGGTTCCAGTCGCGTTTATGCCCGGTATCAACTATTCCGACCGGGCGTTGCTTGCCCTGCTGCTGGCCGCCAAGGAAATCTGCTACTGCTGATATCGGATTTTGGGTCGCCGAGAGCCCAAT
Source organism: Pseudomonadota bacterium (assembly GCA_015222805.1). Lineage (GTDB taxonomy): Bacteria > Pseudomonadota > Gammaproteobacteria > Xanthomonadales > SZUA-36 > SZUA-51. The sequence goes on along the minus strand of JADFVZ010000061.1, from coordinate 122,420 downwards.
TCTCTGCAGCGGTTTATTACTGTGTATCTTCCTTAGTAACTCCAGTCGCTCAAGTGACAAGGCCAAGTGTGAGCCACGTTTGTTACTTACCAGGGCATGGATTTCGTCAACTATCACGGTGCTGACAGTCGACAGCATCTGCCTGCCTTTAACAGATGTCAGCAGCAGGTAGAAAGATTCAGGCGTTGTAACCAGTATTTGCGGTGGTTTTCTCAGCATGGCCGCACGCTCACCCGGACTGGTATCACCGGTCCTGACAGCTGCGCGAATGCCGCTGTCACTGCCCTGGTTGAGTTGCAACCAGCGGTCTATACCAGCCAAAGGGTGCTGCAGGTTTTTTTCAATATCGTTGGAAAGAGCCTTTAGCGGTGAAATATAAAGTATGCGTACTTCATATTTATGCACACAGCTTGAAGTTTCGGCAACAAGATTATCTATTACGGCAAGAAATGCTGCCAGGGTCTTACCGGATCCGGTGGGTGCCGCTATCAACGTATTGTGACCGGCCTTAATTTCCGGCCAGGCAGCCTCCTGCACCGCTGTGGGCGCAGCAAAACTTTCCTCAAACCAGCTGCGTACAGCCGGGGTGAAGTTTTCCATCACCATGGTCTAATCTTGTGCTCTACAGGGCTCACAGGCTGAGTATAGCCGAGGGATTCTCAAAAGCTGAGAATAAGTATGTACTGATGGTTTTGTTCTGGCATTTAGAAAGGTACACTACACTGTACTTATGCCCTTAGTTGAACATATCCAGCTGCCGACATTTTCCCGCCTGCGCCAGCAAGGCCAGGAAGTCCTCTCGCTTGATCGCGCCGAACATCAGGATATTCGCGAGTTGCATATCGGCTTTCTCAATATGATGCCGGACGCAGCCCTGGTAGCCACTGAGCGTCAATTTATTCGCCTGGTTGGCAACTGCAACCGAATCGCCCAGTTTTACGTTTACCCTTTTTCATTACCCGGGATGGAACGCAGTCAGGAAACACGGGAATATATTGAACAATATTACTGCGACTTTGAAGACCTCAAAAAGCAGGGGCTGGATGCATTGATCATCACCGGTGCAAATCCGGCCAGTTCCAGACTCGAAAATGAATCCTTCTGGGAGCCCCTGATTGAGGTGGTGCAATGGGCAGACCAACATGTTGCCTCTACCCTTTATTCCTGCCTGGCAACCCATGCCATCCTTAAGCATTTACATGGCATTGAAAGGCATCCATTGCCGAAAAAACGCTGGGGAGTTTACAGCCACAGAGTCTTGCAGCCTGAGCACCCCCTGCTCAGGGATATTAATACACGCTTTGATGTGCCCCACTCCCGCTACAATGAAATTTCAGCTGAGCAAATGCAACAGGCTGGCCTGACAGTGCTGGTGGAGAGTAAAACGGGTGGTCCACATATGGCGGTCAGCGCGGATCAGTTCAGGATGATTTTTTTCCAGGGGCACCCAGAATATGATACTAACAGCCTGCTTAAGGAATATAAGCGGGAGGTCCAGCGATACCTGTCAGGCGAACTTGAAAATACTCCTCCATTTCCTGAACATTACTTTTCTGTGGAAGCGCAACAGATTGCCAGCGACATGGTTGCAACAGCAAAAAAAACCGGGGCGCTGCCTGCCGCTTTTGAAAATGAACTCGAAGCCATCCTGGATAATACCTGGGGTGATACCGCCAAGGCTATTGTCAGCAACTGGCTGGGACTGGTTTATCAGGTTACTAATCTCGAAAGGACAAAACAATTTATGCAGGGTGTGGATGCAGATGATCCCCTTGGCTTAAGACCACAGGAATAACAATCCACCCATCAGGGCTCGAAGACTTCTTTCCAGTTGGCAAAAACCAGCTCCCATTCTTCACCTTCATCGGCACCATCCCGCCATTGCCAGCGTGTATCAAACTGATAAAACTGGCCGCTATCAGGCAGCCATCCGCCACCACCGGTTAACAGGCTTTGAAAACTGGCGGTTGCAGATATATCCGTCAGCTTTTCAGTTGAAAACTGAACCTTGATAACTGCGGGTCCGGAGCGGATCGTCAGGCGACTGTGCTTTTGCCGCTGACGCAGCATGAATAATTTCAGCTGGCGGCGTTCAGGGAAATATTCGGAGTGGAAATCGTCTGCAACCGCATCAAGCACTACTTCAGTTTCACCGTCATTAAAAGCCAGTTCCATTGCATTAATTTGCTGGCGCAAACTTTCAGGGTAATTAAACGGCTTATCACTGCAGGCCGGTAATACCAGGCTTGCGAAAACGATGAACAAAAACAGCTTAAGCGCAGTCACCGGCAGCTGACATCAGGCTTTCTTCGAGCAGGCGCGAGGCGACCACAATTAAATCATGTTCAGTAATCATACCTACCAGCTTGTTGTCTTCGACTACCGGCAGACAGGCGATATGATTATCACGCATCTTGCGGATGGCCTCTACAGTCGTTGTTTGTGGTGAGATTACCAGCATATCGGTTTGCATAATACTGCCAACTGTTAGCTTATTTTCTTTCGAAATTTTCCCCTGTGCCAGCAGGCGTAATAAAATCCGATGTGAAATCAGGCCAACGAGATTACCCTGATCATCTTCTACCGGCACATGGCGGACATGTTTCCAATCCATCAGGCTGGCTACGAAATCAACGATATCACCGGGCCTGACGGTAAACAAATCAGTGGTCATATATTGGTTTACTGTCTGGTAAGACTGCCGCCAGTCCTGCTCCGGACAAAAATCCGCAAGCTCCCACTCATGTACAGGTTTACCTGTGACCTGCTGCTTAATCATGCTGCTGGTAAGGCTGCGCATGCGTTCATCTTCGCTGCCCTGGCCGTCCATGCCTGCCAGCGAGTTCAACTGCCAGCGTGCTCCTGTGCGCCGCAGGCTGACCCGGCGTTCAATAATTCCCAGGTAATGTTCGATATCATCAGCCGCAATACCGCTGCTGCGCAAACCCTTTTCCGCCAGCGGCAGTAATTCATCCAGGATTAAATCCTGGGCTGGCAATACACGGTCATTAAACCAGTGCAGTTCAGCACTGAGTCCGTACCGTGCAGCGGCCAGGAAATTGCCTTTGACAGAGGCGAAATCTATATGGTCACGGACATCGTTAACCTTAGTCATCATCCCGGACATCAAACCAATAAAAAAGGCCGTATTGGCAATTTCATCGGCAACCGTAGGTCCTGATGGAATAACCCGGTTTTCAATCCGCAGGTGGGCAATGTTATCGGCAACGCCATAACAGGCCCTGTTCCAGCGATACACGGTACCGTTGTGCAGGTTCATCGCATGCAGTCGGGGAATAATGCCTTTATCGAGCATCCCCATTGGATTGTCTTCGGTATCGATGGTTAAAATTGGACGGAAGCGGGCAATATCTTCCTTAAATATTTCAGCCACTGAATTTTCAACCCAGTGATCACCAAAATGTACCCGTGAGCGAGTGCCGCGCAATTGTTCAACATCCGTACGGGTATCAATTGCATTTTCAAAGACGGCGATGCGACTTTCCATCCACAACCGCCTGCCCAGTAAAATTGGCGAGTTCACTACAGCAGATAACAAGGGTGCTGTTATGGTCTGGGCAATATTATAAAGACGGGCAAACTCATCCGGTTCAACCTGGAAATGTACCTGGAAACTGGTATTGCAGGCTTCCAGCATAATGTTATCGTGACATACATTAAGCTGGTCCAGACCGTTTATTGTAAATTGAAACTTCGAACCCCTTAGTGCAATCAAGGCATCATTCAGTGCCATATATCGCGGGTTCGGCACCATCGAGGCCAGGCTCAAGTCTCGTTGAGACAAGGTTGGCAGGATCCCAACCAGGGCAATATCCGCGCCTTTTTTCAAGGCGGCCTCCCTGGCTTTGTGGTAATACCCCTGTGCTTCCTGTTCCAGTTCGCGTAGGCAATGGCCTTTTAACACATAGGGAGACAGGTTAGCCTCGAGGTTAAACAGGCCGAGTTCCGTTGTGAACGCGGGATCGTTCAGTTCATCAAGAATTTCCAATGCCTTACAGGATGCCCTTCGGGAAGGGTCCACGATAAACATTTCCTGTTCCGCACCGACACGTCGAATACCGGTTTCAAAAAGGCCTTCATCGAGCATGCGCTCCAATACCCTGACTTCTGCCAGCAGGTCTTGCATAAACTGCTGTCGATCCGCATCTGAAACTTGCTGGCTTACATTCTGCTCGCCCATATCCAATTACCTGTCCAGGAGTGAATTTTAATTCTTTTGGCCTGTTTTTAATTGTTCCTGCTGAATATTAATCTGCTACACGCAAAACGGCAAATTAATTACGCTTTTTATTGGCATTTTCAAGTAATTTTCAGTATGTTAGTTGGGTGACTTAAACCTGATGGAGTTTCCTGATGTCAATTACCGCCTATTCCGATAAACCCTGGCTGAAAGGCTACAGTAAGGGGGTACCAGTTGAAATCGACATGAGCCAGTACACTTCGATTATCGACATGTTTGAAAAAAGCATCAAGAAATATGCCGACCTTCCTGCCTTCACCAATATGGGCACCACGATTACTTATGCCCAACTCGATAAATACAGTCGTGATTTTGCAGCTTACCTGCAGTCAACCGGCTTACAGAAAGGTGACCGCGTCGCGATTATGATGCCTAATTTACTCCAGTACCCGATTGCAGTGTTTGGCATCCTGCGCGCCGGCATGGTAGTAATAAATACCAACCCGCTCTATACCGTAAGGGAGTTATCCCATCAACTCAGTGATGCCGGCGCCAGTGCAGTTGTCATTATTGATAATTTCGCAGACGTATTGCAAAAAACACTGGTCAAAGTTCCAATAAAACACATCATCACCACTCGTATCGGCGACATGCTGGACTTCCCTAAAGGAATGATCACGAACTTCGCTGTTAAATACATTAAGAAAATGGTACCGGATTTTGATTTGCCGGGTGCTGATAGTTTTAGGAGTGCGCTTAAAAAAGGCGCAGGCAGTAAATTCACACCGCAGGACTTAAGCCTGGATGACCTGGCTTTCCTGCAATATACCGGCGGAACAACAGGCGTTGCTAAAGGTGCAATGCTAAGCCATGGCAACCTGGTCGCAAACATGCTGCAATCAGAAGTCTGGCTTAGAGAAATGCTTGAGCCCGGTAAGGAAACAATTGTTACTGCCCTGCCGCTGTATCATATCTTTGCCCTCACCGCTAATTGCCTGATGTTTGTGAACCTGGGTGGTCGGAATTTGCTGATAACCAACCCCCGTGATATGCCAGGTTTTGTTAAAGAAATCAGTGATTCCGGGTTTACTGGGATTACCGGAGTCAACACACTGTTCAATGGTTTGTTAAATACACCGGGATTTAGTGACATCGACTTTTCAAATTTAAAAATGGTCCTGGGTGGCGGTATGGCGGTACAAAGGCCTGTTGCGGAAAACTGGCAGGAGGTGACCGGGGTAACCCTGTTGGAAGCCTATGGCCTTACAGAGACATCACCTGCGGCCATGATGAGCCCGATGGATCAGCAAGAGTTTACCGGGGCCATTGGTTTGCCCATTTCATCCACCGAAGCGATGATTATTGATGATGATTGCAATCCAGTAGCACTGGGTGAATCGGGTGAGCTATGCCTTCGTGGCCCACAGGTTATGCAGGGCTATTGGCAGTTACCCAGCGCTACCGCTGATACCATGTGCGGTGAAAATGATGACTGGCTGCGAACCGGCGACGTTGCCAGGATGGATGAAAATGGCTATTTTTATATTGTTGATCGCAAGAAAGACATGATCCTGGTTTCAGGCTTTAATGTATTCCCCAACGAAATTGAAGAAGTATTTGCAGCCCATCCCGATGTGCTTGAAGTAGCCGCAATCGGCATACCGAATGAGAAATCCGGCGAAATCGTAAAGATTTGTGTGGTTAAGAAAACCCCGAGTCTTGTAGCTGATGATCTAAGGGCGCATGCAAAAGAACAGTTAACCGGTTATAAGCGTCCGAAAATTATTGAGTTTTATGATGAACTGCCAAAAACCAATGTCGGTAAGATACTCCGGCGGGAACTTCGGGAATTGGCCATCTCGGCAGACAAGGTCAAGGAAAAAGTTAAAGACGCATTGAAAGACACAGTCGACAAAATCTAAGAGCTCAGGTTTTCGACAGTTTTCCCAGTGTTGGGGAAACTGTTTGCTCTCCAAACTTATCGTTAATTTCATCTAGTACCGATTCTATCCCGGGTTTAGTCGAGCCTGAAAATTCTGGAGGCTTTTTAGTTTCCAGTTTTGAGCTACCCACCCCAAGCAGGCGAACGGCAGTACCGGGATTAAGTTGCAGCCATCTTTTCAGTAATGTTTTAACTACAGCGTATATCGCCTTCCCCGAATCAGTTGTTTCAACCAGGCTTACCTGCCGTGTGGATGTCTGGAATTGTCGGCTTCGTACTTTTAGATGTATTACCCCGGCACAATAATTTTTCTTACGCAGGCGCCGACTAACCTGTTCTGAAAGTTTCTGCAATATTGCCAGCATTTCCCTGTCATCACGCAAATCGAGGTCAAAGGTCTGTTCATGGCTGATCGATTTTTCAGTTCGAGTTGAAATGACATCACGTTCATCTTCACCACGAGCCAGTGCCTGCAAGTGTGCTCCATTTGCCCCCAGTACGGATTTAATCAAATGGATGTCCGCCTTCCGTAACTGCCCCACAGTGAGGATGCCGGCACGATTAATCCGCCGCGCGGTTTTAGGCCCTACACCCCAGAGCCTGCCAACCGGCATGGGGTCAAGGAATACATGGGCATCATCAGGAACCCGGTAAAAACCATCGGGTTTACGGAAGTCAGAGGCAAGTTTGGCGAGGAATTTGTTTTTAGCCATGCCTACCGAGGCAACCAGGCCGGTTTGTTCAAAAACCCTGGACTTGATTGAGTGTCCGATTGTTTCAATGTCACCCAGGATTTTTCGGCTGGCAGTGACATCCAGGAAAGCTTCATCCAGTGAAAGACCTTCGACCAGCGGTGTGAACTGCTGGAATATGGAAAATATCCTTGTAGATAATTCACGATAACGGCTCATATTGGGCTGGCAGTAGATACCCGTTGAGCACAATCGACGTGCCTGGCCTATGGGCATCGCCGAGTGGATCCCGAACTTGCGGGCAGCGTAATTTGCAGCGGCAACGACTCCTCTAGGACCAAGCCCGCCGACGATGACGGGGTGGCCACAGTATTCAGGATGATCCAGTTCTTCAACAGAGGCAAAATAAGCATCCATATCAACATGGATAATTGCGCGTTTTAGTGTCACTTACATCGTGTGGGTTGGTTTCTTGCTGTCCAGCAGGCCGGCGAGATGTTTGTCGATTACTCCGCGTGCATGGTCACCGTCGGGGGTTTCTGCGAATTGTACTCCGATGCCGGCTTTACGATTACCCTGTGAACCCATTGGAGTGATCCAGACAACCTTGCCGGGAATTGGCAAGCGCTCTTCCAGGTCCATCAGTGTCAGCAGGAGGAATACTTCGTCACCCAACTGGAATTGTTTATTACTGGGTACAAACAATCCACCACCCTCAATGAACGGCATATAGGTCTTATATAGCGCATCCCGATCGAGAATAGAAACCGATAATATTCCCTGCTGTGCCATAACATTCTCCTTTTTATTTGTTTAAACCTGAGCCCATTGTAACAACCATTGCTCAAAGAGTAAGTCCTGGCGTAAAGAACTTTCTTTGCTTCTCCAGCCCTGCATCGCCATTGCCTGAAGCTGCAGTGATGTCTTTACCGGAAATCCGGGTCGGGTTTTGCGCACCGCTTCACTGACCGGGTCAGTGCAAGGCTCATTAGCCAGGCTGGCACGGGCAACATCTCCCATCCATTGGCTCAACCATAACCAGACTAAAGGCTGATTAAGTGCAACCCAGCTGTTGGCAACTGCAACAGGGTCAGCCTGCCCCCTGGCTGATTTTAAATAGCCAATGCCGACGTTGCGGCGAACCTCGAGTAAATCTCCCTGGAGGTATTCCTCTGCAAGTAAGGGTAAACCTCGTGCGGCAAGCAAGGCGGCACCAATTTGTTTTGCCTCGTAACCCAACTCGTCTAGCCAGGACTTAATCGCGGCAGAAACTGCAGGTTGAATAGTGTACTGCTGGCAGCGGCTGCGAATTGTAGCCAGCAAGCGTGCAGGTTCCGTACTACTGAGAATAATATAGGTATCGCCAGCGGGTTCTTCCAGGGTTTTCAGCAAGGCATTGGCAGCCGCCAGGTTCATCGCTTCAGCCGGCCTGACCATGGCAACTTTATATTTTGCAATACCAGCCGTTAATGAAATCTTATGTGCAAAATTACGGATCTGGTCAATTTTAATAACCTTGCTATCTTCTTCAGGTTCTAAAAAGAAGACATCCGGGTGACCGCCAGCCTGCAGCAACTTGCAGTTGCGGCACAATCCACAGGCATTATCACCAACTGGTTCAGGACAAATCAGCCTGGCAACCAGGCGTATAGCCAGGGTTTCAATACCTGAATGTGACTGGCTGCTGAGCAGGATTGCATGTGGCAGGTGCTGGTTGGCATGCTGCGTCATTAGCTGCTGCCAGGCCGTATCCTGCCAGGGATAACTGCTAATAGCCTGTACTCCAGCGGTCACAGGCGTTGCTCCAGTATTGCCAGCACCTGTTTGCGGACCGCAGGCTGGCGAGCAGATGCATCTACTACTACAATGCGTTCGGGGTGCTGCCGGGCGCGCTCCAGATAAGCTTTGCGTACCCGTTCAAAGAAAGCTCGTTGTTCGGATTCAAAGCGATCGGGTTCACCGGTTTTACGCGCCCGGCGCAATCCGATGTCAACCGGCACATCAAGTAATATAGTCAGGTCCGGCATGGTCTCGGCTACAACCAGTTGTTCCAGTTGGCTGATCTGATTATGAGAATACTGCCGCCCTCCCCCCTGGTAGGCGTAACTGGCATCTACAAATCGATCACATAACACGGAGCTTCCTGCAGCCAATGCCGGCTTTATCGTTTGCTCCAGCAGTTGTGCCCGCGAAGCAAACATCAGCAGCAGCTCGGTTAGCGGCAGCAGGCCACCACTGTTACGATCCAGCAGCAGCTCACGAATAGCTTCACCCGTCGCTGTGCCCCCGGGTTCGCGGCAGCTGACGACTGTGTCGCCGCGCTCTTCCAGCCACCTGTTTATAACCCGCATCAAGGTTGACTTACCGGCGCCTTCACTGCCTTCAAGGCTGATAAAAACCGGGCTCATTTTCGTTTTAGCATCTGTTGTACGGCCTTATTGTGTTCCGCATAAGTGTCTGAAAAAGTATGCCCGCCGCTGCCATTGGCAACAAAATAGAGCGCCTTGCCGGTAGCCGGCCTGCTCACTGCCACTAGTGAGGCCTCACCCGGCAGGGCAATGGGTGTAGGTGGAAGCCCAAAGCGGGTGTAGGTATTGTAAGGCGTATCTGTACGCAAATCCTTGCTGCGGATATCACCATCATAAGCATCTCCCAGGCCGTAAATTACGGTGGGATCTGTCTGCAGGCGCATCTTTTTCAGCAGGCGTCGAACAAATACACCCGCCACATCAGGACGTTCTGCTGCGAGGGAGGTTTCCTTCTCCACAATTGATGCCAGGATTAGCATTTCATACGGGTTAGCCAGGGGTAAATCATCTGCTTTACCTTCCCAGTTGTAAGCTAACTTATCCTGCATGGATTGATAGGCTTGTTTGAGGATATCAAAATCACTGTCACCACGTACAAAGCTGTAAGTTTCGGGCAGGAACCAGCCTTCAATCGAGTTATCTTCTATTCCCAGGGATTTTGCGAGATCTTGCTGTGTACCTGTATCAAGTGTTTGTATTAATCGCTGATCGGCCTGCAGTGAAGTCAACAGGTCTGCCGCCCGCCAGCCTTCTATAATTGTAAAGCTGTAACGGACAACATCCCCTTTACTAAGACGCTGCAGCCACATTTGCGGGGTCATGCCGCTTTCCAGGTGATATTCCCCGGCCTGGATTACTTGCGGCTGAATTCGCTGCAGCAAACGCCAGGGCCAGCGCTGTTGGCTGATACCCGCACTAATGAGCTGGTCTACCATTGCGGCATAACTGCTGCCGCGCTGAATATCAACTACCCTGCCCTGCTCCTGAACGTGCAGTGGATGATTTAAAAACCCTTCGTATTCATTGTAGACCCAGGCCAGTGAAGCAGCCAGGGAGAGCAAAAGCAAACCAAGCAAAAGCAGGAGTTTATTCATGCGGGTTTTGCCAGCAGCCTTGACTGGCTTCCGAGCCAGTCCTGGACCTCACGGGTAACCTGACCAATCTCAAAATTCCAGTTGCCAATTCGGGTAACCGGCCAGATCCCTCGAACGCTGTTACAGAGGAAAACTTCGTCGGCTTCACGTAACAGGTCAAGTGTTACCCGACGTTTTTCACAGCGATGGGCGAAAGCCTGCAGGATCACACTACGGGTAACGCCATGGATTCCACAACGATCCATTCTTGGGGTGATCAACTGGTCACCGCTTACAAGGAAAATATTGGCTGATACCGATGAAATTACGTAATCTTCCTGATCCAGCATGATGCCTTCACCGGCTTCGCGTACCGCCGGTTCCGAGGCTGTGATTACCTGATCCAGGCGATTGCAATGCTTGATTGCAGCCAGTTTACGATTATGCGGCAGGCGATAGTCTGCAATAGGTAGCTCGATACCTTTTAAACGTAGCAACTCCACCTCCATTGGCCAGGGGTGACAGATAACCGTGCGCCGAACCGGGCTAGCTGCGCCAGCAGGGTGAGCCGAGTAACCACGGGTTCCGCCCTGCGCACTGAGGGTGATTCGAACCACACTAAACTGCTTGCCTGCACAAACTGTCTGCAATTCCCGCAAGAGCACAGTTTCAGAAGGCATTTCCAGGCCAAGGCGCGTGCAGCCCTCACGCAGGCGGCTGAAGTGTTGCTGCCAGAATATCGGACTGGCTGATTCACAGGCGATGGTTTCGAAAACGCCGTGACCATAGAGGAAAGCACGGTCACTCACCGGTAGCTGAGAGACAATTTCACCATCAATTAAACAATCATGCATCCTTAAGTCCCAATGATATCAATAACCCTTTGGCCTTAGCTTCGGTTTCCCGCAGTTCAGCCTCAGGATCTGAATCTGCAACGATACCACCACCGGTACGAAATACCAGCTTTTTACCCTGCTGAAACAGGCTGCGGATCAGGATGTTCATATCCAGGTTGCCGTTTCTGCCAAGATAACCCATGGAACCGGTATAAACACCGCGCCTGCAACCTTCAAGTTCGGCAATAATCTGCATACAACGAATCTTGGGGCAACCGGTGATGGTACCGCCAGGGAATACCGCACGTATGGCGTCAATTGGGGAATACTTTGGGCGTAACCTGCCACGGATATTGGAAACAATATGATGCACATGTGGGTGCTGTTCAATAACCATAAGTTCATCAACTTCAACGCTGCCGGTTTCACACACACGGCCAAGGTCATTGCGTTCCAGGTCAATCAGCATAATATGCTCAGCCCTTTCTTTCGGGTTGGTAATCAACTCTTCAAGTAGTGCGCGATCCCCTTCTGCCGTTGAACAGCGGGGCCGAGTTCCGGCAATAGGACGGGTTTGCACCAGGTCTCCACGAATTTCCAGCAAGCGTTCCGGGGATGAACTGATGATTGCCTGTCCCCGAAAAAGTGATAAACCGGCAAAGGGAGCAGGATTGTTTTTTTGTAAGGCTTCGAGGACAGCCATCGATTCGGGTATCGCCTGTTCTGCCCGGATATTCCAGGCACGCGATAGATTAACCTGAAAAACATCTCCTGCAAGAATGTATTCTATAGCTGCTTCAACTGCACACAGGTAGCGTTCATCAGCATCGACCGTGAGCTTAAAGTCCGGCAGTGTTGGTGTTGAATGACTGATTTGTGCTGATTTCAAGTCAACCAGCATTTCATCCAGTAAGCTGGATTCCTCAGCTACCAGCCATGCCGTATTTTCATTATGGTCAATGATAACCGCCGCTGGACAACGCTGTGCATAGGCCACGGGGAAAAGCCCTTCACTTCCAATGTTATCAGGTTGTGGCAAATCAATAACAGGCTCAATCTCAGCAACTGTCTCATATGCAATAAAGACAAACCAGCCACCGTAAAACGGTAGTTTGTCTGCCTCATTGGATGGAACCTTTAGCTGATGAAACCACGCATCGAGGGTTTCCAGGAAACCATTCCCTGCAACTGCCAGTTCAGCCGGGGTATTCAACTGTCCATGCTGGCTTAATTCCAGGGATTCACCCCGGGCCAGGAAGAGAATTGAAAAGCGTTCATTAGGATGGTTCAGCGCACTGTCTGCCGCACTACTCAGGTAATGCGGATACTTCTGCGGATACAGCCTGTGTAAGCCAATAAGGTCAGGTAGCCCAGGCAGCTGCCTAGTGTACTGCATCGTACTTAATGGCACTTTCAGCGTGACGAGAAGCCGTTAGCTGCAAGGCGCGGCTTGCCGGAAATGGCTGGCCGTTTCCAAGGGGCCCTATACTCACCCCGTGTAGCGTTTCAACAGTACACTGCCATTAGTCCCGCCAAATCCAAATGAATTCGAAATCGCAACATCAATCGGCATCTCAACAGCCGTGTGAGCGGCATAATTGAGGTCGTCTTCAGGATTGGGTTGATCCAGGTTAATGGTTGGCGGCGCCAGGTTATCCCGCAGTGCCAGGGCAGTAAAGATTAGCTCTATACCACCGGCAGCGCCCAGCAAATGACCTGTCATGGATTTCGTTGAACTCATAATCAAGTTATATGCATGTGCTCCAAAAACAGCTTTGACTGCATCGGATTCTGCGGTATCTCCGGCCGGGGTAGAGGTGCCGTGCGCATTAATGTAATTAACTTCGCCCGGATTCACGCCCGCATCAGCAAGTGCTATCTGCATGCAGCGAGCCGCGCCTTCACCACCTGCGGGTGGCGATGTCATGTGGAAGGCATCACCACTCATGCCGAAGCCTGCAACTTCTGAATAAATCCGTGCGCCACGTTTGCGCGCATGTTCTTCGCTTTCAACGACGACGACACCAGCACCGTTACTGAGGACAAAACCATCCCGATCTTTGTCCCAGGGTCGACTCGCCGCCTGCGGGTCATCATTGCGCGTGGATAATGCCCTGGCTGCACTAAAACCGCCCATGGCTGTTTTTGTGGTGCCGTATTCCGCTCCGCCACAAATCATTACATCAGCATCGCCGTAGGCAATCATCCTGGCAGCCATACCAATACTGTGGGTAGCCGTACTACAGGCAGTAACCAAGGAAATATTAGGGCCTTTATAACCCTTCATAATTGAAAGGTTGCCGGAGACCATATTGATAATTGTGGAGGGAATATAAAATGGTGAAATCCTGCGCGGACCCATCTTATCGACTTTCAGCGTGGTTGCCTCAATACCGGCCAGTCCGCCAACACCAGAGCCTATATTGACGCCAACCCGATTCATATCAAGTTCGGAATATTCTTCAAAACCTGAATCCTTAATCGCTTCGAGTGCAGCAGCCATGCCGTAATGGATAAACGGATCCATTTTCCGCGCATCCTTGGGTGTAAGCCAGTCACTGATATCAAAATCTTTGATCTCACCGGCAAACTGGGTTTTAAAATCGGTAGCATCAAACGCTGTTAGAGGTGCAATTCCGCTACGACTGTTTGAAACCGCATCCCATGCACCTTCAAGTGTATTACCAACCGGTGAGATGATACCCATGCCGGTCAAGACAACTTTACGCTTACTCACTGTGTGTCCTCGAGAGATGGTTATTCCAGCTCGTCCCGGAGCTGGTTTTAAACACCATCACGGCCAGGGTCCCGCCCGGCCGTGATGAAACATACTTAATACTAAGCTCAGATTGCGCTGGTTACGTAATCAATAGCCTCTTGTACATTGGTGATTTTTTCTGCATCCTCGTCAGGGATTTCACACTCAAATTCTTCCTCAAGCGCCATAACGAGTTCGACTGTGTCCAGTGAATCCGCGCCGAGATCGTCAATGAATGATGCGTTATTGCTAACTTCATCTTCACTTACATTCAGCTGTTCAATAACGATTTTCTTAACGCGTTCTTCAATATTACTCATGATTAAAAGTTTCCTATGCAAATAAGTGCGCCGTAATTATACCTGAAATTGATTGGTTTGTTTGCTCCGCAAGACGGCTTACATTCGAGCTAACCAGTTCAATTCACTCTTACCCTCAGTTTTATAAAATATAAATATTACCTGTATATACAATATGATACGATGTATTTCTAATTTACTCCATGAACATACCGCCATTAACATGCAGCGTGTGGCCGGTAACATATGCCGCCCCCTCTGATGCCAGCCAGGAAACTGCGTCGGCAATATCATCAACGCCTCCCAGCCTGGCTAACGGAATTTGTCCCAGCATGGCAGACTTTTGCTCATCGGGTAACTGATCAGTCATATCTGTTTCGATAAATCCCGGAGCCACTACGTTAACCGTGATCCCGCGAGAGCCGATCTCCCTTGCCAGGGATTTGGAAAAACCTGTCATGCCCGCCTTGGCTGCGGCGTAATTACTCTGGCCGGCATTGCCGGTAGAACCAATGACTGAAGAGATATTTACTATCCTGCCATCACGGGCTTTCATCATTCCCCGCAGACAGGCTTTACTTAAACGGAATACTGAGCGCAGGTCGGTATCAATAACCGCTTCCCAGTCATCTTCTTTCATCCGCATTAGTAACTGGTCGCGGGTAATCCCGGCATTATTAACCAATATCGTTGGAGCGCCCCACTCTGTGGTGATTTCTTTAACCAACGCAGTTACCGCATCTGCATTGTTTACATCAAGTGCGCGACCCGCTCCCTGGCCCAGTTGTGACAGGCGGGAGTCAATCTGTTCAGCACCAGCTGCAGAAGTTGCTGTACCAATCACCATCATTCCATCCTGCACCAGGCGATCGGCTATAGCAGACCCTATACCCCGGCTTGCACCCGTTACCAGGGCGACTTTACCAGCAAACTCACTCATTATTCGTACTCCACTCAAGAATTGTATCCTGTAGTAACCCGGGAGATTGCAGTGGGGTAATTTTTACCCGTCGTGCAATTCGCTTGTTCAAACCGCTCAATACCTTACCCGGGCCGCATTCAGCGAATGCTTCCACACCCAGGTCCAGCATTATTTGTATGCTTTGTGTCCAGCGTACCGGCTGATATAACTGTTCAAGCAAGTGCTGGCGAATTGACTCAGGACCTGTTGCAACACTGGCGTCAATATTATGCAGGATTGAGCTTGCTGCCGGTTGAATCTGCAGTGCATCAAGGGCGGGCGCGAATTTATCCGCCGCGGGCTGCATCAAGGCACAGTGCGAAGGCACACTAACAGCCAGCAGCATGGCGCGACGTGCACCTGCATCTGAACACAGGCTGCATGCCCTTTCTACAGCCGCTTTATCTCCGGCTATTACCACCTGCCCAGGTGAATTGTAGTTTGCTGCGGATACAATACCGCTTGATGAAGCTTCATCACAGGCGGCTTCAACGGCTGAGTCTTCAATCCCGAGGATGGCAGCCATCGCACCCTTACCTGCAGGTGTCGCAGACTGCATCAACTGCCCGCGAAGCGAAACCAGTTTGATGCCTTCAGCCAGACTGATGCTGCCAGCTGCCACCAGAGCGGCATATTCACCCAGGCTATGGCCTGCCATATAATCTGGTGTACCACCTCCCAGTGACTGCCAGACACGCCAGACAGCAATATCAGCAGCCAACACAGCAGGCTGGGTGAATTCGGTTTGATTAAGCTGTTCCTGAGGTCCTTGCTGGCAAAGATCCCAGAGACCAAAGCCCAGCACCTCACTGGCCTCATTAAAGACCTCGGCTACCTGCGGGTACTCTGCCGCAAGATCAGCGAGCATGCCAATTGACTGGGATCCCTGTCCGGGGAATAAAAATGCAGTTTTCATAACAAATCAGCTATCAAATTAATATTTAATCAGGGCGGAGCCCCAGGTAAACCCACCACCAAACGCTTCCAGCAAAATCGTATCCCCACGTTTGACCCTGCCACTGCGAACACCTTCGTCAAGCGCCAGTGCGACTGAGGCAGCCGAGGTATTACCGTGTTTGTCAACGGTCACAATCACTCGCTCCATTGGCATGTTCAGTTTTTTAGCGGTTGCCATGATGATGCGCAGATTCGCCTGGTGTGGAATTAACCAGTCGATATCTGATTTTTCCATATTGTTGGCAGCCAGGGTTTCATCCACTATTTGCCCCAGTGTGCGTACCGCCATTTTAAACACTTCCCTGCCGTTCATCAGAATTTTCAGGCCGCCATTAGGAGCATTTTCAAACCCGCAGGACACGCCTACATCTGTTCCCAGTAAATCAGCATAACGGCCATCGGCGTGGATATGGGTAGATAGTATGCCCGGCTCTTCAGAGGCCTCCAGTACAACAGCTCCAGCACCATCGGCAAACAACACCGCGGTTGTACGATCTTCCCAGTCCAGTGCCCGGGAAAGGGTTTCAACACCGCATACCAGGATTTTTTTTGCCATCCCACTCTTAATAAATTGATCTGCCACACTTAAACAATAAATGAAACTGGTGCAGGCAGCATTCAAATCAAAAGCAGCAATACCCGGAAGGCCCAACCGGGCCTGAAGCAGGCAGGCGCTGCTGGGGAAAATTAGATTCGGGGTTGTTGTTCCGAGAATAATCATATCAATCTCAGACATTTCGATTCCTGCAGAATCGACAGCCCTTCGGGCCGCATGCTCAACCATGTCGACAGTGGTTTCGTCATCTGCCGCCCAATGCCGCTGTTTGATTCCGGTGCGATCCTGGATCCATTGATCTGATGTATCCATCAATTTTTCCAGGTCTTTATTTGTGACTATATTTTTAGGCAGGTAACTGCCAGTGCCCATTATTCTTGAATACGTCATAAATTCTTTCCCGGATGAATTTCAAAGGTAAATAGTAAACAGTAAGTAATTATTAGGCAACTGATGATAATCGCAGCAAAGCGCATACGCCAGCGTACGCATCCTGAAACGAAAAATCCGTTGCCAGTAACACTGACAACGGATCATAAGCTAAAAGGATAAGCTTACTGCGTTATTCTTCGTCGTCAATCTCAACAATTTTAGTTTCGATGACTTTACGACCGCGATAATAACCTTCTTCGCTGACGTGGTGACGCAGATGAACTTCACCGGTTGTCGGTTCGATGGAAAGCGTCGGTGCTTTCAGTGCATCGTGCGAACGACGCATACCGCGACGTGATGGGGTTTTACGACTTTTTTGGACTGCCATGGTTCTAACTCCTGGTAAATATAATTTTTGTATTTCAGCAAACCGGCAAAATCAATCCCAGGCCGGTTGCCGGGAGAACTCAAATCAGAATATTTGCTTTAGCGTAATTTTATTAAATCCGCAAAAGGGTTCTTCTGTTCCGGCTCTTTATAATCTTTGTCCTCGCTATGAAATTCCATAACGGGACATTCTGGATTCACCGCTATCAGCGGCAGGGATATTATTAATTCATCCTCAACCACATCGGCTATTGCCAACTGCTTTGAATCCACCAGCACAGTATCTGTGCCATCGTCAATCTCTTCCCTGCCCTCCCTGCTGCTTTCTGCATCAATGAGGGTTAACTCGATTTCGCGATCTATCTTTTCCAGGTAGACCTCCAGGCTGCGCTGGCATAGCAAAGGTAACTCCGCCATTACCCGCAAGCGCAACACCGGGCGGCGATTATCGCCGGTACCGAAGCGGGCATCAAAGCGGACCTGATTTGAACCCTCTACTGAAGATTCCAGTTGCGCCTCTCCACCATGCAGGAAACCACCCAAACGCTTCAATTGACAGAGGGGTATACTACCCGCCAACGACTGCTGGCCCTCTGCTAATCTCCAGGGATTCACCCTGGCAGGAAAGCGTTCTGGGTAATCATTCAACATAACCGAACAATTTTACTATCAATACCCCTTAATCACAAGTCATATGACAAGGCGATACACTAAAAATGAGAATTATCCTTGCCTCAACCTCAACATACCGGAAACAGTTGCTGGAACGGCTGTTAATTGATTTTGAGTGTATGGCACCTGAAGTGGATGAAACACCACTTACAGGCGAAAGCCTGACCACTATGGTCGATAGACTGGCGCTTGCGAAGGCCGGGGTAATTGCTGATTCATTCCCTGATGCCCTGGTTATTGGCTCGGACCAATCCCTGATCGCTAGCGGGCGAGTCCTGGGTAAAGCTGGAAACCCCGAGGCAGCAGCCACTCAGCTTGAACTACTATCAGGACGCGAAGTTGTTTTTGAAACAGCCGTGGCGCTGGTTTGCCGCAGCCGTGGAATCACGTTACAGCGACGGGTGCCAACGCTGGTGCACTTCAGGCATCTCAATGGTGATGAAATCCAGCGTTATATCGAAGATGAAAAACCGTTTGACTGTGCTGGTAGCTTCAAGGCAGAAGCCCTCGGTATCAGCCTGTTCGAGCGGATCAGCGCAGATGACCCCACCGCATTGATAGGCTTGCCGCTGATTGCTACAGCTGAACTACTGCGCATCGCGGGCTGTCAAATCCCTTGAACAGCTAAACTCTCACGCCCGGCCACTTTGACATATAATGAGTCACCATACGCAAGCGCATTGTTATAAACCATGGCTACGCACCTGTACTAACCAACCACACAAGGATCATTCAAAATGAGTAAATTCCCTGATTTAAAAAGCTGGAGGCTGGAAAGTGATATCGATAATATTGTCTGGCTGACATTCGACTGCCCCGGGGAAAAGGCTAATATTTTGTCAACCGCAGCAATAATGGAACTGGATACCGCCATCACAACGATTGAAACCGATAATCCTGCCGGCCTGGTGTTGCAATCAGGAAAACCCGGTTCATTCATTTATGGTGCCAATGTCAATGAGTTTGATGATGCCACGGACCCGAAAGAGGCCGCAGAGGGTATCCGTACTGTGCATGCCCTGTTTAACCGAATTGAAGCACTTCCCTTCCCAACCGTAGCCTGCATAGAAGGCTTCTGCCTGGGTGGCGGCCTGGAACTGGCACTGGCATTTGACTGGCGTATTGCAAAAAACACTGATAAAACCAGGATTGGCTTCCCGGAAATGAACCTGGGTATATTTCCAGGTTTTGGTGGTGCTGCACGCACTATCCGTAAACTGGGCGGCAAAGACGCCCTTCCATTAATGCTCTCCGCACGCTTCCTGCGCGCATCAGCGGCCAGGGGGCTCGGTCTGGTTGATCAACTGGTCAGCCCACAAGCCAGCATGGCCTGGGCAGCACGCAAAGCTGTAGCGAAAAAACTTAAATCTAAAGCCCCGGGCCGCAGTATCAGCTTGCTGAACAGTGGTCCGATACGCCGCTGGCTGGCTAAATTTGTGCGCAAGGAAACTGCAAAGAAAGCCAATCCAAAGCACTACCCTGCCCCATACAAACTGATTGATCTGTTCGAAGATCATGCAGATGACTTCCCTGCCATGCTGGAAGCAGAGGCAGTTGGTGTCGGCGAGCTTATTGTTGGCGACACCTCACGTAACTTGCGCCGGGTTTTTAAACTAATGGAGCGGCTCAAGTCTGAAGGTAAAAAATCTGACGTAAAAGTACGCCGGGTTCATGTGATCGGCGCCGGCGTGATGGGTGGCGATATCGCCGCCTGGTGTGTGCTGCGGGGACTCGATGTTACCCTTCAGGATCGGGAAATGAAATATATTGAACCGGCCATTAAACGCGCCGGTAAGTTATTTAGCAAGAAAGTACGCTCTAAAGCCGCACGGGCAGCAGCAATGGCCCGATTGACTCCCGATGTCGACGGGCTCGGTATTTCCCGTGCCGATGTTATTGTTGAAGCCATCTTCGAAAACCTTGAAGCCAAGCAGGAGCTGTTTAAGAAGATAGAAAAACAGGCCCCCAAACACGCTATCCTGGCGACCAACACTTCCGCCATACCGCTCGAGGATATTGCTTCGGTATTACGTTCACCGAAACGCCTTATCGGCCTGCACTTCTTTAATCCAGTAGCAAAAATGCCACTGCTTGAAGTTGTTTATGGGAAAAAGACTGATAAAGCCCTGATTAAGCGAGCCTGTGCTTTTGCCGGTCAAATTTCGCGTTTTCCCCTGTTGGTCAAGAGCAGCCCCGGCTTCCTCGTCAACCGGGTGCTTGCACCTTATATGAGCAAAGCCATGGCGCTTTACCAGTCCGGCATCCCCAAAGAAGCCATTGATAAAGCGGCAACAGATTTTGGTATGCCCATGGGTCCGGTCGAGCTTGCTGATACCGTAGGCCTGGATGTAGGACTTGGTGTAGTTAGTACTCTGGGGGGCGATGATGCTGAAGAACAGGCGACCTTCCTGAAAAAATACATCGATGCCGGCAAGTTGGGCAAGAAATCCGGTGAAGGCTTCTATCAGTGGGAAAAAGGCCGGGCTAAAAAAGATTCGGAAAAAACCCGTGGACATAACCTGAAGAAACTGGCGAAAGAATTATTGCAGCCGTATTTTGATGAGTGTGAAGCCTGCCTGGCTGACGGCATTGTCGCTGATGCGGATATTATCGATGCAGGAATGATCTTTGGCACTGGCTTCGCTCCTTTCCTGGGCGGACCATTACATTACCTGGAAACACAGAAAAACACAGCCGCAGCTAAACAGGAGGCATCCTCATGAGTGAGTATAAGTATCGTCGTATTGCAGTAATCGGCGGCAGCCGGATCCCTTTCTGTCGCTCCAACAGCTTTTATGCTGACAACACCAACCTCGATATGCTGGCCGCATCCATCCAGGGCGTTGTCGATAAATTCGGGCTTGGTGGAATACAACTGGATGAAGTGGTTGCCGGTGCGGTCACCACCCACTCCAAAGACTGGAACCTGACCCGCGAAGCCCTGCAGTCAACCGACCTGTCACCTTTAACTCCCGGCATTACCATGTCACAGGCCTGCGGCACCGGATTGCAGGCAGCCCTGATGTCTGGAGCGAAAATCGCTTCCGGCCAGATCGAATCCGCAATTGTCGGCGGGACTGACACAACCTCTGATGCACCGATCGTGTTTTCCCGAAAATTTTCCCAGCGACTTATTGAGCTGGGTCGTTCAAAAAGTGCCAAAGCCAAAATGAAAGCTTTAAAAGGCTTCTCACCGGCAGAATTGTCACCCCAGCCGCCGGCCAACGGTGAACCGCGTACGGGCTTCTCCATGGGCCAGCACTGTGAACGGATGGCAAAGCAATGGAATATCAGCCGTGAAGACCAGGACCGATTGGCCATGGACAGCCACCACAAAGCCGCAGCTGCATATGCCGCCGGTTTCTTTGATGACCTGCTGACACCATTTGCCGGCGTTACCCGTGACAACAACCTGCGTGCAGATTCAAACATGGATAAGCTGGCACAATTACGCACCGCATTTGATCGCAGCCCCAAAGGCACCCTGACCGCCGGTAACAGCACCCCATTAACTGATGGTTCATCGGCGGTGCTGTTGGCGTCTGAAGAATGGGCGGCCAAACACAAGCTTCCGGTGCAGGCATTCCTCACCTATGGACGTACTGCTGCTGTAGATTATGTTAGTGATGAAGGCCTGCTGATGGCGCCAACTGTGGCCGTTGCCGAGATGCTTGGCATGGCGGGACTGAAGTTGCAGGATTTTGATTTTTATGAAATCCACGAAGCCTTCGCAGCCCAGGTTTTATGTACTTTAAAAGCCTGGGAGTCCGATGACTATTGCCGTAACCGGCTTGGTCTTGAAGCTGCGCTGGGCTCGATTGACCCCGGCAAGATTAATGTTAAAGGCAGCTCCCTGGCAGTGGGCCACCCATTTGCAGCAACCGGTGGACGGATTATTGCCACCCTGGGGCAGATCCTCGAACAGGCCGGTTCCGGTCGTGGCCTTATATCAATCTGTACAGCAGGCGGCATGGGTGTCAGCGCAATCATGGAACGACCATAAATATGGCATCTGCAGCAGATGATTTAATCCTCAAGCCGGGGGTTAAATCCCGCTTCAGGATTAATCCTGATAGTCGGCCGATAAACACTGGCGATCTCATCACAGCATTTGATGACCCTGGTGATCCTGAAAATAATGAAAAGCAGATAAAGCGCATTGGCAAGCAGATGCAACCTTTGTTGTCACGCCTGCAAGCCAGCCAGTCACACTCGGTTTTACTGATCTTCCAGGCTCTTGATGCGGCCGGCAAGGACAGTCTGATACGCGCCGTTTTTTCAAAACAGGACCCTGCGGTAATTAAAGTTGCTGCCTTCAAATCACCCAGCAAAATTGAAAGCCGGCACGATTTTCTCTGGCGTACTAACCAGCAGTTACCAGCGCGTGGAGAATTATGTATTTTCAACCGCAGCTATTACGAAGAAGTACTGGTGGTTCGGGTACATGAAACCTTCCTCAACAGCCAGTATCCAGACGGCATTAGCAATCCGGACGAGCTGTGGCCATTGCGTTACCAGGCCATTAGCGAATATGAAAAACACCTGGCTGCTTCCGGTACCCTGATACTGAAATTCTGGTTGAATGTTTCCCAGGATGAACAGAAAAAACGCTTTCTTTCGCGTCTTCAACGTCCAAAAAAAAGCTGGAAGTTCAACCCCAACGATGTCAGGGAAATGGCGTTCCGGCCTGCCTACGATGAAGCCTTTACAGATATGGTTAATGCCACTTCTTCGGATTATGCCCCCTGGTTTATGATTCCCGCAGATGATAAACCGCGGGCTCGTGTTGAAGTTGCAAAAATCGTCCTCACAGCCCTTGAGGGCATGGGACTGGACTACCCGCAACTGGACCCGTCAATAAGCGGTGAACTGGATGCCTGGCAAACAAGACTCAGTGACTGAATAATGCTTTCGCGACTCTCAATGTGGTTATTAAGGGCTCTCGGCTGGAGTGTTCATGCTGACTACCCCGGAGTGAATAAATATGTTGTGATCGCTGCCCCGCATACCAGCAACTGGGATTTTCCGCTGGGCATCCTCGCCCAGTGGGCACTTAAACTCAATGTCAAATGGATAGGAAAACATACCCTGTTTCGCTGGCCCTACGGCTGGTTTTTCCGTACCCTTGGTGGCACCCCGGTTTATCGTCACCAGAGCCTCAACCTAAGTCAGCAACTGGCAGCCCTGTTTGAAAAAACAGACCGTATGGTCCTGGCTCTTGCACCTGAAGGCACACGCAAAAAAACTGATCACTGGAAAACTGGCTTTTATCATATTGCTGCAGCCGCCCAGGTTCCCATCGTGATGGCATACCTGGACTATGACAACAAACAGGTAGGCCTGGGTGGTGCATTTCTACCGAGTGGCGATATACAGGCTGATTTTAAGATAATTCGTGAGTATTTTAAAGGCAGGCACGGAAAAATCCCGCAGAATGCAAGCAGCATAAATACTCGTAAAACACACTGACTGTTACGCCTACAGGTTTTTATTCAAACTCCATTTGTTCAAATACCCGACCTGCATTTTTTGCCGCAAGTTCTTTAAACGTGTGTAAATGTGAATAACGGGACTGATCTATTTCATAGGCTGCCTGCAAGTCTTCCCCATCATCCAGCAGCGCCTGCACTGCTGAGCGCAAAAACACCAGGTAATCCCTGGTGTAACGTCTTACCTGGGCCATGTTAGTTGGATGCCCGTGACCGGGGATCACATATAGCGCACCCAGGTCTTCAAACTTCTCCCAGGTTTTAAGCCAGGCGGCTGTGTCGGTATCTGGAAAAACCGGTAACAAGCGTTCGTGAAATGCCATATCACCTGAAATCACCAGTTTCTGCTCCGGTAACCACAGCACAACATCCCCATGCGAGTGCGCCGGACCCAGCCAGAGCGCTTCAATTCGTACTCCCCCTAACTCAAGCACCCGCCTTTCCTTAAAGGTTTCATTCGGCAGGACTACAGTAGTGCCCGCGGCCTGATCCTGGTTGACTCTTACGGTACTTTGTAATGACGTGGCACCACTTTTCCCGAACTCAGTTGCTGCCACTCTGTGTGCAATGATACTTGCACCCTGCTCCAGCCAGTAACCATTACCGAGCATGGCATGTCCCTGGGCATTTTCATTAAATACGAATTTAACCGGCTGGCTGGTTACTTTCCGAATTTCATCATGCAGTGCTTTTGCCAGTAAATAGGATGCACCGGAATTCATCACCACCACGCCTTCATCGGTAACGATGAAAGACAGGTTGTTGTTATGCCCGGCATTTTTATAATCCGGTGGTGCTGTAGCGCCGATTGCTGACCAGACGTGAGGTATCACCTCCACCGGTTTTGAATACAACAGTGAACCCGGATATTGATCAGCAATAGATTGATCTGCAAGGGCACTTCCACCAGCAAGAAGCAAGACCCACAGGCAGCCCGCAAGATGAAAGGAGTTCTTCAGGCGAGTACCATTCACTGGTTTAACTGTGGACATGAGCTTATTCAGAACTCGTCCCGTCACTTGTAAAGTGCACACTAATACCTGCGGCTTCTGCGGTATTTTGAATCAGGGTTGCAACCGTCATCGGGCCAATACCACCGGGCACCGGTGTCAGCCATGCCGCCCGTTCTGCAGCTGTTGCAAAATCGATATCACCACACAGACTGCCATCATCAAGGCGGTTGATACCGACATCAACCACCACCGCATCGGGGCGGATCCAGCTTGAGTTGACGATGCCGCGCTTACCTACAGCAACAATAAGCAGTTCCGCATTACGTACATGATGCTCCAGGTTACGGGTGAACCTGTGTGCCACGGTCACAGTTGCACCGCGATAAAGCAGTTCAAGGCACATTGGCCGACCGACAATATTTGACGCCCCAACCACCGTGGCATCGATACCTTTGGCGTCAAGATCGTAATAGTCCAACAGGGTCATGATTCCCCGCGGTGTACACGGTCTCAGTCCAGGCTGGCGCAGGGCCAGTGAACCAACATTGGCGATATGGAAGCCGTCAACATCTTTATAACGGGAGATGCTGTTGGTTACTGCAACCTCGTTGATATGCGCAGGTAAAGGCAACTGCACAAGGATTCCGCTGACATTGGGATCCTTATTCAATTGTCCAATTAAAATCAGCAACTCAGCTTCTGTAGTCGTTACAGGCAGGTCATAGTCCCTGGCCACAATCCCGGCACGTGCACAGGCCCGGCGTTTATTGCGCACATAGATTTGTGATGCCGGATCTGCCCCGACCAGCACTACAGCCAGTGAAGGCGCTGTTTTTCCTGCCTGCAGGTGTTTATCAATACTAAGTTTTACCGTATCGATCAGCTCAGTGCTAACCTTTTTACCATCCAGAATCTTTGCAGTCATGCTTTTCTCACGATTGTGTGTATCTTGCCTGTATTTTACCGCAACAAGCACTATAGCTGTACGGCTTGCAGCAAATCGCACTGCTGTCATGGTTTTTTCAGCATGATTGGTCTATGATGTATTTGAAAAGGGAACAACAGCTAAGCATGCTCGATCTTCTGTCAATCATTTCAGGGGTTTGCATTGAATATATACGAACATAACTTTATTACCCTGCAGGGTGCCAGCATGCCGCTGAATCGTTTCCAGGGCCAGCCTATACTGATAGTAAACACAGCTACCCGCTCGCGCTATGCGACACAGTTTAGTCAACTGGAGAAAATCTGGCAGGATTACCACAATTCAGGCCTGGTGGTTTTAGCAATTCCAACTAATAATTTTGCTGAAAAAGAACCCGGTGAAGATGAGGTGATTGAGAGTTTCCTCGAGCACCAATACCATATTAACTTTCCAGTCTCGCGGAAAGAACATGTATGTGGAAGGGAGGCGCACCCCATGTATCGTCAACTGGCGGAAGAACTGGGCAATGACTACCTGCCACGCTGGAATTTCTTTAAGATCTTATTTGATTCCCGCGGTGAGTTTGTGAATATCTGGCCGTCTGCAATTGACCCAACCGACCAGTCGATCACCCATGCCATTGAGCTTAACCTGCATAGCTGGGTGCTATAGCTATAAATAAACTCTAGTGATAGTGACGGCAGCGGCAATTGCTGTCAGCAGGCAGCTTAGTTTCCCTGAAGCGTGCGCTGAGTGCATCATAGCTAAATAGCCTGAGGGGCTTTTATATTAATTTAAAGTATCCGTTAAACTGGGGAAGCTAAGCCTGTCCTGCTATTGCTTGGCAAATCCAACAGGTTTCCGTGTCGTTTCACTCCTCGCAACGACGGTGATTTTTGTTTGGAATATTCTAAGTTTTAATCATTGCGTATCTGCATTTATTTCATTATCTATGGCCAGGATAAGTTGATCTGACATCTTGACCATTTCAGCCATTTGGTTGTTCATGACATTGTATTCGTAAACAGTTAGGGTAAATCCATTTTTGATGTTCTTGTTATTTAAGTATTGTGTAAAGAAATCATCTGGAAGTATGGTTTCTTCACCTGTTTGTCCTTTACTAGCATAATACTCAACACTTTTGATCATGGTGTTAATGTCCATAAGCGCATACAAGGGTTCATACAAGTTTGTTTCAGTATCAAAGCGATAATGGTCTTCTTCGCTCTTTATTTTTGTATATTGAGCCTCTATGTCTAATAATAAATTCTTTATTTCATCATTGGAAATAAGTCCCAGATTGCCAGAGTTGACCAATTCCTGGAACGTATTGTTACTTTGATAAAACCGTTGCCAGTCGTAAACTGTGAAGCCTTCGGCATTAAAAGCAGCTGTGTCTGTTATGGGTTTTCCTTCAAAGTGTTCTAGTACACGAGTAGCTGCCTGAATGCTGTTACTTCTTGCATCAATAAATTTATTCATCTCCACAATATTAATCTTCAGATCATTTTTGATATTACTTAAATAATGGACTTCTTTATTTCGTTCTTTTCTTAAATCATTTTGGTTGTTAATTTGCAGGGCAATAAGAATACCAATAACCACAAGAACGATTTCACCAATAGCATATTTAAAATAACGTGTGGTTTTGCCTTCACCCAGGAGGTCTTTACGAGTTTTTCGGAAGATTTTGAACATTAGTCGCCTCGAATAATGTTTTAAACCATAGAGTACACAGAATGAGAATTAGAGGGCAAAGCCCAAATAATTCTTTAATTAAATTCCGATCAGTTTAGCAATGTTGCCGGCAACAGCAGTTGCTGTCTGCAAGCAGTCGAGTTTCCCTGAAACGTGCGCTGAGCGCATCATAACTGAGTAGCCTGCCTGCCAGTGGCTCACCGATACCCAGGAGTAATTTCAAGCCTTCAGTTGCCTGCAGGGTTCCAATAACCCCCGGTAGCACGCCCAGAACCCCGGCATCACTGCAACCGGGTGGTACACTATCAGCGTTATCGTCAAACAGGCAGCGGTAGCAGGCAGATAAATTACCGTCACTGCCGCGGTAGTTAAATACCGACACCTGACCGTGGAAACGATAAATCGCTCCGTAAACCAGCGGAATCCCGGCGCGCAGGCAAGCATCATTCAAGCTATAACGGGTACTTATGTTATCCGAGCCATCTATTACCAGATCATAGCCTGCAAGTATTTCATCGGCATTATCATCATCCAGACGTACCCTGTGGGTAATTACATTAATCGCTGGATTGATACCGCGTAAACGATAGCGTGCAGACTCGGTTTTTGGCGCACCAACATGGGCATCATCGTGCAAAATCTGGCGCTGTAAATTTGATCGGTCGACAATATCATTATCAACAATACCGAGGGTTCCTATGCCGGCCGCAGCAAGATACAGGGCCACCGGAGAACCCAGTCCACCTGCCCCGAGGACCAGCACTTTAGACTGCAGCAATACAGCCTGTCCCTGTTCTCCAATTTCCGGGATTAGCAGATGGCGTGAATAACGAACCCTGGCATCGTCGTCCAGTTCAACCGGTGTAGTCCATGGCAAATCCGCTGCTTTCCAGCCGCCAAAGCCGCCGTCAATGCTGGAAACATTGCGATAACCCAGGCGCAGTAAATCATCGGCAGCGAACAATGAACAAACCCCGCTTTCGCAGAGGATCATCACCGGCTGTTCCGGGTCTGGCAGTTCAGCTTCGATCATAAGCTCGAGAAAATCACGTGACAGCCGAACCGCCTCTGTCGGGCTACCCTGCTCGATACTCCGGGGCTCTCGCACATCCAGCAATACTGACCCGGACTGCATATTCTCATAGGCCACACGTGGCGATATGCGAGGGATCTCCTCCCGCAGTTTATCCAGGCGCTTTTGCTTCAGACTAATCTGATTGAGGCTCATCTGTTCGATTTATTAATGCGTTTATTAACTTTGGATTTCTTCTGTTTTTTGGTGGGAACCCATTGCTGGTCTTTAGTTTTATTACCCTTGAAAGGATTTTTACCTTCACGAAATCCCACCCAAACCGGTGTTCCCCTAAGCTTGAAGGCTGTGCGTATTTTATTCGATATATAGCGGCGGTAGTCAGGCGTAATAGTGTCAACGCGGCGGCCGTGGATAATGATCCTGGGTGGAAATTTCCCGCCGCTATGTGCCATTCGCAATTTAGCTGTACGACCATGTTTCATTGCCGGCTGATGGGCTTCCCAGGCATTGCGCACTACTTCAGTCAACCGGGTAGTGGGCATATCCAGTGATGCTGAACGCCAGGATTCATTCACCGCATTCATTAATTCGCGCAGTCCACTGCCATGCAGGGCTGAAAGCGTAATTCGCCGGGCAAACTCAGCATAAGTCAATCTACGGTCAAGCTCCGACTTTAAACTTTTCCGCTGCTCCGCATCGATACAATCCCATTTATTGATGGCGATAACCAGTCCGCGTCCCTGGTTTAAAACATGTCCGAGCAGGGTTGCATCCTGATCTGTCATACCATCTGTAGCATCAATCATCAGGATGATGATCTGTGATTTTTCGATCGCCTGCAGGGCTTTAACCACACTGAATTTCTCTACCGCTTCAGTGATGTTTTTACGCCGGCGGACACCAGCCGTATCCAGGATTTTATAATGTCGGCCGTCGCGTTCGAGTTCAACTTCGATGGTGTCGCGTGTCGTCCCCGGCATATCGTATGTCAGCACCCGCTCCTCACCGAGGAGGCGGTTGACCAATGTGGATTTACCCACGTTCGGTCGCCCAAGCACGGCCAGGCGAATGATGTCATCATCAACTTCATCGAGGTCTTCAGGCTCATCCCATGGCGGCAACAGCGCGAAGATCTGCGTCATCATACTTTCCAGGCCGGCGCGGTGGGCCGCAGATACACCGCAGGGCTCACCCAGCGCAAGCATGTAAAAATCAGGCACCGAGATATCTGTATCAGTACCATCGGTTTTGTTAACGACTATCTGCACAGGTTTCCCATGCTGGCGCAGCATCCGAGTAATTTCTTCATCAGTTGCTGTTACTCCATCACGCGCAGAAACAACAAACATAATCACATCGGCTTCTTCTATCGCAAGGTGTACCTGCTGTGCGGTGAGGTAATCAATACCTTCGGCATCGTCAACCAGGCCGCCGGTGTCAATCAGCATATACTTGCTCTTGTCGAAGCTGCCGGTACCATACTGGCGATCACGAGTAACCCCCGGCATATCTGCAACCAGGGCGTCCCGGGTACGGGTCAGGGCGTTAAACAGGGTGGATTTGCCGACGTTGGGTCGACCCACGATTGTAATTACAGGCAGCATACTGAGGGTAGTTCCGTGTTATGACAGGCGTCTATTATAAAGCAAATACATAGAAACAAATAAAGAGGCCATCAGCCTCTTTATTTGTAGTAATCCAGGTCGTGGCTTAGATTGCCGGACCAGCCCGGTAGGCAACAAGGTCGCCATTGTTCGCGAGTACATACATTGTAGTGCCAATCACCAACGGTGAGGAGGCAAAGCCTTTTTTACTGACTTTATTCCGGGCAACCAGGGCGCCACCTTCAACCCTGAACCAATGAAGGTAACCTTCCATGTCACCAACAACAACATATTTATCGTAAAACGCTGGCAATGTCAGATGCCGGTTTTCGAGCATTTCCAGCTTCCAGTCTTCAGCACCGTTACGCCGATCCAGCATCCACAGGTAACCGGAAGCGTCGCTGACAGCCAGGTGGGTACGGTCTACCGCTATACCGGACGAAGTACCAATATCTTTAAACCATAATAAGCGACCGCTTTCCGAAGCCAATGCACCCATTCGGTTTTTATAGCTGGCGACATATATATCTGTTGCCACCATGGCAATATTGCCATCAATATCTACCAGCCGGTCAAGCTCAGTCCTGCCTTCGGCGGCAGCAATCTGTGTAGTCCAGCCGACTGCGCCATCCGCTACCCGGATAGCCACAAGCTCACCACCATCATAGCCAACATATGCGACTCCGGCACGCACTGCAGGAGTACTGTTTCCGCGCAGGGTAAGCAGCGGTACACTGGTATCGTAAACCCATGTACGGCTACCTGTTTCCGCATTTAAACCAAATACACGTCCATCCAGGCAGCGAACAATAACAATACCGTCATGCAGAACCGGCATTGCCAGGACTTCCGAGGAAACATTCGCACTCCAGCGCAAACTGCCGTCTTCGTTGCTGTAAGCGTAGATTTCAGCCTCCAGCGTTCCGAGGAACATATAATCATTGGCAATCGCGGGACCGGCAGATACCGGCAAGTCGGTTTCAATTTCCCAGAGCTTCTTGCCATTATCAGCATCTACCGCCACCACTTTTCCACGGTAATCAGCAGCGTAAACCCGTCCGTTATCATAGGCAGGTTTCAGGTTTAACCCTTCAAGGGAGTTACCTTTGCCGATATTGGTACTCCAGATTTTTTTAACTTTAAGGCTGGCATCAAAATCAACCAGTTCAGCCGGCTCCCCCGGCTTTGCTTTGGAAAACCAGGAGCAGCCTGAAACAGTTACTGAGAGGCCTGCCAGCAGGAGGAGTAAAACGAGGCGTTTCATGATTCTTCCGTATTTCTGTCTATGGCAATCGGATTGTCCCGTTTCAATTCAAGCAATCTGCGGTCACCGGTGCCTGCCTCCATTGAGTCAAGGGCTTTCTGGTAAGCTGCACGGGCACCATCAGCATCACCACTGGCAGCAAGCAGATCACCACGAACTTCTGCAAACCTGGCAGCGAATGGCTCATTGCCAGAATATGTATCCAGCAATTCCTTCGCCTTATCAGTTTTTCCTTCACTCAGCAACAGCCGAGCAAGGCGCTCAGCTGCGATAAATTTAATAAACTGACTTGATTCATCATTTGATTTCAACAGTTCACGATAAAGACTCTCAGCCAGGTCAACCTGTCCCTGGTTTAAACGGGCACGAGCTATCATCAGGTGCGCCATCGGGTTATAAGTGCTGTTCGGATAATCTGTCTTTATAGTTTCGAAATGACCATAAGCCTGATCAAACCTGGATAGATCCAGAGCTGTTGCTAAACCCTGGAATTCGGCAGCAACCTGCATCTGAGCATCTTTGGTTTGATTTTGCCAGAACTTCCAGCCATATAAACCACCGATTGCGAGCACAATGCCCATCACGATTGCTGCACCATTTTCCTTGACCCACTGACGCACGCGTTCGCTTTGTTCATGATCGTCGTAAATTTCAACCATTTGCAGATAACCTTCAATGTATAGATTGTTTCAAACGACCAATTGTACCAGAGCCGTTGCCTGTTTGTGTTATTCAGGTGTTAGTTTCAGGGTATAAACACCTTGACCATAAAAATAACAGTTACTTTTGTTTGGTTTTGTTAATCAGCTGGTCTTTCAGCAGGGTTTAAGCATCAATAAGCAGAAACGCTAATACGAAATTATCCAGACAAACCCTGATTCAGGGTAACTTTTGTAACTAGTTGATGCTGAAGGACAGGTTATAATATTTGGCAGGCCTGAATGTTTAGCATACTCGGGATAACTGCCTCGATGGAGCGGTTACTCAAAGTGCTTTTTTAACCAGGTTGACAACTCGCTTTGTGGCATATTAACTTGCTCACCCTGACCTCGA
The DNA here is from genome assembly GCA_015222805.1 of Pseudomonadota bacterium. Lineage (GTDB taxonomy): Bacteria > Pseudomonadota > Gammaproteobacteria > Xanthomonadales > SZUA-36 > SZUA-51. The sequence continues at coordinate 90,386 of JADFVZ010000061.1, read as the reverse complement.
AGCGGCTTAATCGTAATACTGGCTGAATCAAGCTCGCCCTCTGCGAGAATCAGGGCATATTCCGCCCCAGACCTATCGGCACGTTTAAACTGCGATTTAAAACTTCCCCCACCCATATTGCTTTGTAAGCGCAAACCGGGAATTTCCGTACGCAGTTGTTCTGCAATTTTCAGGCCTGCCAGCTCAGTGCCCTTACCCATCAACACAAAAAATACATCTGCTGACCTTGTTGATCCAGCCGACTGCAATTTAAGCAATTCAACCAGGCGTTCCTCACCCATTGCAAAACCGATTCCAGGCCATGGCTTGCCACTGCGCTGTTCAACCAGCCCATCGTATCGGCCACCAGCACAGATGGTGCCTTGGGCACCCAGTTCATCGGTGATCCATTCAAACACTGTTTGTGAGTAATAATCGAGGCCACGTACCAGAAATGGATTGACTGTATAACAAACTCCCATTGAATCCAGCGTGGTCAACAGTTTATCCATATAATTGCGTGAATCAGTGCCGAAAGAATCCTGCAAAACCGGTGCGTCTTTTAATAACTCACGGGTTTTTGGGTTCTTGGTATCAAGGATTCGCAAGGGATTTCGTTTCAAGCGGCGCTGTGAATCCTCGTCGAGTTCTGCAAACCTCAGTTCCAGGTAAGTAACCAGTTTTCCCCGATAGTCTGCCCTTTCGGCGCTGCTACCAAGCGAGTTAATCTCCAGCCGCAAGCCTGTCAAACCCAATGATTGCCATAAGCGCTGGCCCATCAGAATAATTTCAGCATCAATATCAGGCCCGGAAAGACCAAAAACCTCAATGCCAATCTGATGAAATTGCCGGGTTCGCCCCCGCTGCGGACGCTCGCGGCGAAACATCGCGCCCCGGTACCAGAGGCGTTGTGGCTGACCGTATAAAAGACCGTTTTCTATAGCGGCACGAACAACACCAGCCGTACCTTCCGGACGCAAAGCGATATGCTCACCGCCTCGATCTTCAAAGGCATACATTTCTTTTTCAACAATATCAGTGGATTCACCAATTGAGTGTACAAACAGGGCTGTTTTCTCCAGCACCGGTGTGCGAATCTCAGTGTAACCATAGGCAGAAAAAACCTTTGAGGATGTAGCTTCAAGGTGTTGCCACAAGCTAATATCCTGTGGCAGGATGTCATGCATTCCTTTAATTGTTTTAATTTTTTCTACCACAAATACATCAACCTGAAATCATTAGAATTTTAAAAAAACCTGAAAAAACCTGATTGTATCTATCTTGATACTAATCATTCAGACAATACCGCACCCACTTCCAGGTTCGCGATATCACCTATAGAAAAAGCCTGTAAATCTATCATCTCATCATTCAACCGGACCCGGGTAGCTGATACCCGTCCTATCTGCAACTGAAATGGCGGCTTTCCCTGATAACTATAGGTTTGCCCACCAGCACGTAAGTTTGCTTCAAGCTGTTTGCCTTCAGCATCGATGACACTCAGCCAGCTATCCGCACTAAGTTCAATCTCAAGGCTGCCCGCGCTGGAGACGGAGGACTGGTCCCTGTCATTTATTTCTCCGCCAACTGCCTCTGTCGAAACAATTCCTACCGGCATCATATTTGCCTGCAAGTGCTGTAGTTCATCGTTCCCGGACACCAATGGTAAATTAGCGCCTGTTATAGCCCGGGAGTTTTCACCGGTTAAATGAGGCTGGATAATCAATGGTTCATCCTGTGACCAACGCACAGCAAAATGGGTATAAGCTAAAACCAGTGGCAGGACTATAAACACCGTACCAACCAGGTAGGTCAGCACCCTGAAACTTCCTGGCGACGATGGTTTTTTAGCATTGTGCTGGGAAAAAATACTTTTTACCGCTGGCTTTTCACACTTGATACTTTCCAGCGCAGTTTCAAAACTAGTGGCTGAAAGCTTAAGGTACCTCGCGTAGCGTCGTGCAAAACCCTTGCAGTACGCGGGTGCAATTCGGTCCCACTGATCTGCTTCCATGGCCTCAATCTTTTCTCTGCCGAGCTTGAGGTAGTCAGCCGCATCTTCAATTGTACGACCTTGCTGATGACGGGCATTACTCAGCAACTCACCCGGACTTAGTAGTAGTAATTTATTTTGTTCTGGCACCCTGAACATCCTTTTTACAGTATGTGGTTAATCAATGGTGAATCAGGAAATTGCTGGATAAGCATACGCCGATACTCTTCGCTGGCACTTTCATCACCCAATTCATGCTCCACATCATACCCGAGATAGAGGCTTTCTGGTGATGCCTGACCTGATGAGTGGTAACGCTCTAGGAATGCACGCGCCTTGAGATGTTCGTTTTTAAGCTCCATCAACTGGGCCAGGTCAAGTAATGTTGGCGGGTATTCCGGACTGATTTTCAAGGCCGCGCGAAGGTATTGTTCCGCCTTATCCAGCTTGCCTTCATCTATGGCACAACGCCCGGCATTGGATAATGCTGATGCGGGAGTATGGTAAAACGGTTGATCTATAGCCCGTTTAAAATAAGGATATGCTTCCTCATATCGCTTTACCTGGCACAGGTATTGGCCATAATTATTGAGTACACCACCATCATCAGGATTCAGTTCAACAGCACGCTTGTAGTGTTTCCCTGCGAGTTCCTGCTCGCCTATCCTCGTATATAACACACCGATAACAGTGTGTGCAGTAGCGTAATCAGGATCAAACTGCAGTGCGCGTTGCAATTTTTCCAGGGCAACCTCGTACTCGCCCTGCTGCATATAACCTGTAGCCAGCTTAACGTTAACCACAGCCCCTTCCACGGTCTCAGTTTCCTGATCCGGGAGACCAAGCTCCGAGCCGGTCGATGCACAGGCAGTCAATACCAGGCAAAGCAATACTATCATCCATATTTTCATTGTGTTACATCCTTGTAGCAACGGTTGAAAAATCGAGTCGGTGTTATACATTCATGCCTGCCCTGCAAGTTGTGCATTATGGCTTGCCTGTCGACGGGTACGATCAAGGACTTTACCCACCAACTGACCACAGGCTGCGTCAATATCTTCACCGCGGGTTTTACGCACAGTAGCAATCAGTCCGCCACGCATAACAATTTGTTTAAATACTTCAATTCGCTCCGCTGGAGAACATCGGTAACGTGCACCCGGGTAGGGATTAAAAGGAATAATATTTAGTTTACTAGGTACCCTGCGCAGCAATTTGACCAGTTGACGGGCGTGTTCCGGCGAATCATTGATACCGTCCATCATGGTGTATTCGAAAGTCACCTGACATTTATTCCGACCGGCAACATATCGCTGGCAGGCCGCCATCAACTCCCTGATCGGATATTTTTTATTGAGTGGTACCAACTGTACCCGAAGATCATCAACCGGCGCATGCAGTGAAACTGCAAGGGCAACATCGACAGTTTCACGCAAGCGGTCAATCATTGGAACCAGGCCGGCAGTACTGACAGTCACACGCCGGGAAGCAAAGCCATAGCCGAGGTCATCCCTCATCAGCTTGAGTGCCGGTGCCAATGCATCAAAGTTTAGCAATGGCTCACCCATGCCCATCATGACCACGTTGGTAATAGCACGTTTACCATTGCGTTCGTGCCCAAGTGCCTGTGCCGCCAGGAAAACCTGGCCGATAATTTCACTGGTCATCAGGTTACGGCTGAAGCCCTGGGTTGCGGTTGAACAAAAGCTGCAGTTCAGGGCGCAACCAACCTGTGAAGACACACACAGTGTGCCGCGTTTGGCCTCAGGAATATAGACAGTTTCGACAGCGTTGCCACCCGGTAAGCCGAGCATCCACTTTACTGTTCCATCACTCGAGCGTTGCTCTTTAAGGATCGTGGGTAAAGTAATGCAGGCAATATTTTCCAGCCGTTCCCGCAGCGCCTTGCCGAGGTCGGTCATGCTGTCAAAGTCGGTAACCCCGTGGTGATAGATCCACTTCATTACCTGGGTGGCACGAAATGGCTTTTCTCCTATACCTTCAAAAAAACCGCGCAGCCCTGTCTCATCCAGATCTAACAGGTTAACCAGGGACTGCTTGAGGGTATCAGTCATTCAATGCTACCAATTAACGGGAGTGAATATCACAGCCGCTGAAGAAATAAGCAATCTCAACTGCTGCAGTTTCCGGAGCATCGGAACCATGAACAGCATTCGCATCAATGCTTTCCGCAAAATCTGCACGAATAGTTCCCGCTTCTGCTTCCTGTGGGTTGGTTGCACCCATCAGTTCACGATTCCTGGCAATGGCATTTTCACCTTCGAGGACCTGCAAAATAACCGGTCCAGATGTCATGAAGCTCACTAAGTCTGCAAAAAATGGACGCTCACTATGAACAGCATAGAAACCTTCTGCTTCTGCGGTAGAAAGTTGACGGTACTGTGAAGCAATTATCTTCAGGCCAGCCTGTTCAAACCGGCTATAAATCTTGCCAATTACATTTTTGGCAACGGCGTCGGGCTTAATGATTGAAAATGTTCTCTCGATAGACACTTAAGTATTCCTTTTATCTTATTGATATAAAACTAGATTAAACAATTCCCTTTGGAGAATCATTTGCATTAATAAATCCCTCTAATTGTAGCTGTAGACAACAGTTTTAGCAATTGAAACCGCGCATTGGGAATGTCTTTCCATGCTGATTGTCGTTCAACTTTTGTAAGGATTTATAAAGCTTGATCGGTCTATTCTCATACGCTTGATTAAAACACTTGTTTGAATTCGGGATATTCGCTAAAGTAAGAAGATGCAGAATACACAAAATAAAATCTTGATGTCAGCAGAAATCCTGTTTTCAGAGCAGGGATTCGCCTCCACTTCCCTGCGTGAAATTACCCGTCACGCTGGCGTTAACCTGGCCGCAGTTAACTATCATTTTGGCAACAAACAGCAATTGATTGTAGAAGTTTTCCAGCATCATATGGACAGCCTGAACAAGGAAAGACTGCAACGCCTGGATAAAATCACTTCCAGTGGGCAGCCTGTATTCCTTGAAGAAGTGTTGAGGGCACTGATCTACCCTGCTTTAAAGCTATCACGAGATAATGAAGGTGGAGGAGACCGGTTTGTGAAACTAATCGCGAGAATATATGCCGAAAGCAATGAAGATTTGCATGCTTTTCTGGTTAACCATTATGGCCATGTGATAAAACGCTTTGCCAGCACTATCCAGGCAATCCTGCCGGATATGCCGGCGAAAGAGTTACGCTGGCAACTGGACTTTGTTATTGGAGCATTAACATATGTTATGGCCGATTTCAGCGGTCATTTCAGTCACAAGGGTGACCTTCAACCCGGCGTAATCAATGAGGCAGACCGACTGGTAAGCTTTGCGGCAGCTGGTATACGTAGCTTTCAACCATCCCGCGCCCAAAAAGACCTGTTCAGCATGGGGGGCAATGCGACCTCTCCTGCACCACTTAAAACCAAAGAAACCGGAAGACCATCATGAGCATTCTGATTTCCTTACTACATTTTGCAATTCTATTAACGATCCTGCTTTCATTAGCCTATTTTCGTGCCCCGCTGCTACTCTGGCTAAGCAGCATGGCTGCGGTGACTGTTCTTGGCTTATTCGGCCACCAGCATTTTCTCCAACCCCTGTGGATTATGTTGCTGCCCCTACTTGTCACTCTAGTCCTGGGGTTTTTAAGCCTGGTTCCCCTACGACGCAAGTTGATATCAAAACCGCTATTTGGCTGGTTTAAAGGGGTATTGCCCACAATGTCGGATACCGAACGGGAAGCGCTCGAAGCCGGTACTGTATGGTGGGATGCGGAACTTTTTTCTGGCAAACCAAAATGGAAGAAATTACTCGAGGTTAAGAAACCGGAATTGACCGATGAAGAACAAGCCTTCATGGACGGTCCGGTAAAAACCCTGTGCGCAATGCTGGATGACTGGGAAATCAGGCAGAATAATAACCTGACAGAAGAAATTTGGGATTACCTGAAAAAACACCGCTTTTTCAGCATGATAATCCCGAAAGAGTATGGTGGACTGGATTTTTCACCTTTTGCCAACTCTGCGGTAGTGATGATGGTTTCATCCAGGAATGTGACCGCTGCAGTAACCATCATGGTGCCGAATTCACTCGGTCCTGGTGAATTGCTGTTGCACTATGGCACCGACGAACAAAAGAATTATTACCTGCCGCGCCTGGCGAGCTCTGAAGATATCCCCTGTTTCGCACTAACCGCCCCTGCGGCGGGTTCAGATGCTTCCGGCATGCCCGATGAAGGTGTTGTCTGCATGGGGGAATTCGAAGGCAAAGAAGTCCTGGGCCTGAGTGTCACCTGGGATAAACGCTACATTACCCTGGCACCCGTTGCCACTGTACTGGGACTGGCATTTCGTGCGGTTGATCCCAATGGCCTGCTCGGCAGCAAGGAAGACCTGGGTATTACCTGTGCATTGATCCCTACTTCCACCCCCGGGGTTGAAATTGGCGCACGGCATATTCCTGTTGGCTCTGCATTTTTAAATGGCCCCACCCGGGGTAACGCTGTCTTTATCCCAATGGAGTGGATCATCGGTGGGCAGGCACGTATCGGCCAGGGCTGGCGCATGCTGATGCAATCACTGGCTGCAGGCCGGGCAATTTCCCTGCCAGCACTGGGCACAGCCGGTGGCAAATCTGCTGCCATATTCTCCGGTGCATATGCCCGTATTCGTCGTCAGTTCAATATGCCGATTGGCTATTTCGAGGGTATCGAAGAACCACTGGCACGTATTGGTGGCAACGCCTACCGCATGGATGCAGCACGCCAGCTAACCCTGGCAGCGTTGATGGAAGGTGAAAAACCCTCGGTGCTATCAGCCATACTCAAACAGCAACTCACCGACGGCAACCGCCTGGTAATCAATGAAGCCATGGACATACATGGTGGTAAAGGCATTATTGAAGGCCCAAATAACTATCTTGCCAGCGCCTATAAAGCAACCCCGGTCGCCATCACTGTGGAGGGCGCCAACATATTAACCCGCAGCATGATTATTTTTGGACAGGGCGCAATCCGCTGCCATCCCTGGCTGTTAAAAGAGATGGAATCCGCCGCTGACCCCGATGCTACACAGGGCCTGAAGGACTTTGACCGGGCGCTGTTCGGACATGTCGGCTTTGTTATTAGCAATAAGGTAAGAGCTTTTGTCCTCGGTGTTACCTCTGCCCGCTGGGTGCGCTCTCCAGTGCAGGGACCAACTGCACGTTACTACCGCCAGTTAACTCGTATGAGTGCCGCCTTTACATTTATTGCAGATTTTGTATTGGCCACCTACGGCGGCAGTTTTAAATTCAAAGAGAAAACCTCCGGCCGGTTAGCAGATGTGCTGTCCCATCTTTACCTGGCATCTGCCGTGCTGAAAAAATTTGAAGATGACGGCCAACCAAAAGAAGATATGCCCCTGGTCCACTGGGCAATGCAGGATAGCCTGTATACCATGCAGACCCGCCTGGTTGGCATATTGCGCAATTACCCCCTGCGCTATGTCGGCAAACTGATTCGTTTTGTTATCTTCCCGCTGGGACTGCCGTATGAAGGCCCCAGGGATACTTGCGGCAAGCATGTTGCACGCCTGTTGCTTACCGACAACCCCAGCAGGGACCGCTTGATGGAAGGCCTGTATATCTCCGAAAAAGAAGATGCCACGGGCTTGTTAATGCTAGCCTTTGCGGCAGACAGGAAGGCAGTGGTGCCGGAGCGCGCACTGAAAAATGCGTTTAAACAGGCTGTCAGTATTACCAATTATGAAGACATGATAGAACGCGGCCTGGAAACCAGCATCATTACCCAGGACCAGGCAGAACTCGTGCGCACAGCGCAGTCACTTGCCGCCAGGGTTATTGCTGTGGATGAATTCCCGGCAGACGCAACCCCTATGTAGAATATCCATTAATACTGTATTAACTTGTTATATATTAATTTGTTATTTAAAGGAAAACTGATGAAAAAACAAACATATAATGTTCGTCGCGCAGCCGTTCTAGGTGCCGGTGTCATGGGTGCACAGATTGCAGCCCACCTGGTCAATTCCGGTATTGAAACCGTCCTTTTTGAGCTCGCATCAAAAGAAGGCGACCCTAACGCCCTGGTCAAGAAGGCCATTACCGGATTAAAAAAACTCAAACCTTCCCCCCTGGGTTACCCCCAGGTGGCAAACCTGATCATCCCAGCCAATTACGACCAACATCTTGAGCTGTTGAAAGATTGCGACCTGATCATTGAAGCCATCGGTGAGCGGATGGACTGGAAAAAAGACCTCTACGATAAGATTGAGGATTATGTTGCTGACAATGCAATCCTGGCCACCAACACCTCAGGTCTGGGCATTGGCGAGCTGGCTACAGTGCTGCCGAAAGCCCTGCGCCATCGTTTTTGCGGCATCCATTTCTTTAATCCACCGCGATACATGAACCTGGCAGAACTAATCCCGCATGCAGGTACAGATGCCTGGGTGCTGGATGCACTCGAAGCATTCTCTATAACCGCGTTGGGCAAGGGTGTTGTACGTGCTGAAGACACGCCAAACTTTATCGCCAACCGGATTGGTATCTTTTCAATGCTGGCCACTATGCACCACACCGAAGGCTTCAGTCTCGGTTTTGATACTGTTGATGCATTAACCGGCCCGGCTATCGGTCGCGCAAAAAGCGCGACTTTCCGTACAGCGGATGTGGTTGGGCTTGACACCATGGGGCATACCATCAACACATTGGCTACTACCCTGACAGATGACCCCTGGGCAAAATATTACAAGAAGCCAGAATGGCTTGATTACCTGATCGAAAAAGGTGACCTCGGACAGAAAACCCGAAAGGGTGTGTTTCGCAAGCAGGGTAAAGTGATTGAAGTCCTCGATGGACATCATTACCGGGCGGCTGACTACAGTTTGCCGGATGAAGTAAAGACTATTTTGAAAATTCGCGACTGGGGCGAAAAATTTGCAGCTTTACGTTCAAGTGAAGATCGTGAAGCCAAATTCCTCTGGGCTATGTTCCGTGATATTTTCCACTATTGCGCCTTCCACCTGGAAGAAATAGCCGATAGCGCCCGTGAAGTTGATGAAGCTATCTGCTGGGGCTATGGTTGGAAACAGGGTCCCTTTGAAATCTGGCAGGCTGCTGGTTGGCAGCAGGTGTGCGACTGGATCAATGAGGATATGGACCAGGGTAAAGCCATGGTCAATGTCGCCCTGCCCGCCTGGGTAACAGACGGTCGCGAAGGTGTCCACGGCATCCAGGGATCATGGTCAGCTGCCCGCGGCGAATACAGCCCGCGCTCCAGCCTGCCGGTATACAGTCGCCAGTTACAACCCAGCCGCCTACTGGGTGAAGCCCGTGAGCATGGTGAAACCATTGCTCAAACCGATTCAAGCCGCTTGTGGACCCTTGATGGTGATGTTGCCATTCTCAGCTTCAAAACCAAAATGAACACTATTAACAATGCACTGGTTGATGATATAAATGCAGCTATTGATAAAGCCGAGTCCGATTTTTCCGGACTGGTAATCTGGCAGCCAAAAGGACCTTTCTGTGCCGGTGCGGACCTCTTCGGCATGGCTACTATGGTGCAGGAAGGTCGACTGGATGACCTCATGTCTATGATCGATGGCTTCCAGCAGGCCAATATGCGCTTGAAATATGCACAGGTCCCGACAGTTGCGGCGGTCCGCGGCCTGGCTTTAGGTGGTGGTACAGAGGTGCTTATGCATTGCGCCCGTGTTGTAGCAGCGCATGAAAGCTACATCGGACTGGTTGAAGCAGGTGTTGGCCTGTTGCCTGGTGGCGGTGGTGTCAAAGAACTGGCACTACGTGCCCGAATTAATACCGTAACCGGCGATTCATTTGCCTTGCTGCAGCAATATTTTGAGCAAATTGCGATGGGTAAAGTCAGTGCCAGCGCGCATGAAGCGCGCCAGTTTGGTTACCTGCGACCTACAGACCTGGTGGTGATGAATACCGAGGAAATACTCTATGTAGCCCAGCAGCAGGTAAAAGCCATGGCCGAATCCGGCTATCGCCCACCCTTACGCTACATCCAACACCCGGTTGCTGGACGCACAGGCATTGCAAACTTCCGTGCTGCACTGGTGAACATGCAAGCAGGCAACTTCATCTCAGCACATGATTATGTGGTTTCAGACCGAGTCGCCACTGTACTTTCAGGTGGCGAGGTTGATCCCGAGTCCCGAGTGAGTGAAGACTGGCTGCTGAAGCTTGAACAGGAACATTTCCTGGAGCTTGCACAAATGCCAAAAACACTGGAACGAATCGCCTTTATGCTGAAAAACGGCAAACCATTACGCAATTAATCGGTAACTGATTGTTGCCTAAAAAGAATTCAGGAGTAATTTAGAATGCAAGATGCTTATATTGTTTCCGCCGCCCGCACCCCGGTTGGCAAAGCCTTCCGCGGTTCGCTAAGCAAAACCCGTCCGGATGATATGCTGGCCCACGCGATTAGCCACGCCGTCAGCAGCGCCGGGGATATTGATCCACACAGGATTGCTGATGTTATTATTGGCTGTGCCATGCCCGAAGGTGCCCAGGGTATGAATGTTGCCCGTATTGCCGCACTCTTAGCTGACCTGCCGAATACAGTGCCCGGAGTAACCGTAAATCGGTTCTGCTCTTCCGGTCTGCAAACCATTGCCATGGCCGCCGATCGTATCCGCCTAGGCGAAGCCGACCTGATGCTTGCGGGTGGTACTGAGTCCATGAGCATGGTGCCAATGATGGGCAACAAAGTTGAAATGAACCCAGTCCTGTTTGAAAGCGAGCACGTCAATATTGCCTACGGTATGGGTATCACCGCTGAAAATGTAGCTGACCAGTACAATATCAGCCGTGAAGCCCAGGACCAGTTCGCTTATAACAGTCACCAGAAAGCCATGGCCGCACTGGAAAATAATATCAACACCGGCGTGGTAGCAATTAATACCCGCTCATATCAAACCGACGGTTCTGTAGTCCATATGCGTGAACGCCTGTTCGAGCACGATGAAGGTGCCCGTCCTGATACTTCACTGGAAGTGCTGGCGCGCCTGCGTACAGTATTTAAAGCCAATGGTAGTGTTACCGCGGGCAACAGTTCTCAGATGTCAGATGGGGCTGCTGCACTGATGCTGGCTAGTGAGGCTGCAGTGAAAGAGTTCAACCTGCAACCGCTGGCCGTATTCCGCGGATTCTCAGTTGCCGGTGTACCGCCGGAAATTATGGGTATAGGTCCGATTGCGGCTATTCCAAAAGTCCTTAAACAAACGGGTATCAACAAAGATGACCTCGACTGGATTGAGCTAAATGAAGCCTTTGCTGCACAATCTCTGGCGGTCATCAATGACACCGGCCTCAACCCGGATAAAATCAATCCACTAGGTGGCGCGATTGCACTGGGTCATCCACTTGGAGCTACCGGTGCAGTTCTCAGTACCAAGATGATTCACGCCATGCGTGATCGCAAGCTCAAATACGGCATGGTAACCATGTGCATCGGTACTGGTATGGGTGCCGCCGGGATTTTTGAAATACTAAGCTAAGTTAAATCCAGCTGTAAAATAAAAAAGCTGGAGCTTGTTTCTCCGGCTTTTTTAAATCAAACATGATTGAGGAGCTGCCATCTTCGACATACATGGAGTTTTGGATAAATTGTCATCTTTTGCATCCCACCATTAATGCGCTGGGTTTTCATTCTTTTGATCCATGAAATCCTGATTAAGATACTGATTCACAAACTGATCCATGGCTTTCCTGTAAGGATGGTCGACTGGTATCTGAATCTCTTTATGACCGCGTCCAGGTTCTCCACGATTATACTCGGTAATCAACTCTCTATTTTCCAGGAATTTATTGACAATCCGGGATGCATCTACCTCCACATCCATCATCCGCGCATACCCTGCAACAACAGATCGGGGCTGATTTCGTAACATTTCGAAAGGTGTCGCTATCAACCTGGGCAGTATACCCACAAGATCCAGCCAACTGCGGTTGCTTGATAGTATCCAGGGTATTTTTGCAAGGGCATCATCCAGGGTAAAAACACTGGCAAACACTTCCCTGCGTTTGCTGATATCTTCAATCGTCCTCTCCCGCTTGCCTGCATCCAGCAGTGAAACCAGGATGTCATAAGGGTCACGGTAAGATATTGACGCCATCACTGTACCCATTCGCAAGTGTGTATACAATTTTTTATCCAGGTGCTGGTGTGTTTTAACCACGTACATTTTATCTTGCGGTACAGTTTCTACCAACTCATCAATACAATCTGATATTTCCTGGATAAATATGGATTGTAGTTTCGGCGGCAGCAGATCCTCTATCTCTTTCCGCGGCTCAGATTGTATGGCCACGTCATTCGCCAACAGGAAAGCGAAACTGCTGGCAGATTTTATTGCGCCATAGGAAATAAAAATCATCTCATACAGCCAGCAAATACGAGGTTAATGCCACGCATATCAGACCTGTGTATTTCCGAATCATAAAAACATTTACAATGAATTTTCATCATATCGCAAACAGCTTTAATTCACCTTTGTTTACAAGAGTATAATGACCACGGCATTTTAAATCACTAACCCGGGCATTGTTAATGAGTACCAAGCTAACACCAGAATTCCTTCGCCAACAAATTATTGGCATAGACTCAAGCTTTAAGACCCCCTTTGGCGAGCGCTTGATGGTGTATTGCGATTACACCGCATCCGGCCGTTGCCTCAGCTTTGTTGAAAAATACCTGCAGTCCCTGCAGCGTAACTACGCCAATACCCATACCGAAGATGATATTACCGGTCGCAGCATGACCCGCCTGCTGCACCAGGCAGAATCTGCGATCAAGAAATCTGTCAATGCAGGACCTGATGGACGCATTATTGCCCATGGCACAGGCGCGACCGGTGCAATCGACAAGCTGCAGCAAATCCTCGGCATCTCCCTGGCCCCGGCCAGTCGGGAAAAATTAAATCATTGCCTTGATGATTTCCTCGGCAAGACAAAGGCCGATGCATTTCGTGAACACCACCGCCAGCATCAACCTGTGGTCTTTGTAGGCCCTTATGAACACCATTCCAATGAAATATCCTGGCGCCAGGGCATGGCAACCGTGGTCGAAGTAAACCTGGATGCCAGTGGCGGCATTGACCTCCAGCACCTTGAAGAATTACTGCAAGACTCGCGTTATTTAAAACGTATTCGAATCGGTTCATTTTCTGCGGCATCGAATGTATCCGGCAGGATTTCACCCGTGCACGAGATTGCCCGCCTATTACATAAACACAATGCGATGGCAGTTTTTGACTATGCTGCCAGTGCGCCCTATGTGGAAATCAACATGAGCCCCCCACTCGATCCTGACGGTGGAGACTCGGGGCTTGATGCTGTCTTTATCTCCCCGCATAAATTCCTTGGCGGACCGGGTTCATCCGGCATCCTGGTATTCAAACAGCAGTTATACCGCCGCGACCTGCCACCGACACTGGCTGCTGGCGGAACGGTAGATTACGTAAGCCCGCTGGACCAGGATTTTATTGCCGATATTGAAGAACGGGAAAAACCCGGCACACCGGGGGTATTACAACTGATTAAAGCCGCCCTGACCTTCCAGATTAAAGATAAAATAACCCCTGATACCATTGAGGAATATGAGCAGAAAATGCTACGGCAGGCATTTACCCGCTGGATGGAGCACCCGCAAATCGAAATCATGGGAAATACAGACCCTGAAAAAAGGGTTGGAATTGTTTCATTCAATATCCACTCTCCCAGGGGACGCTACCTACATCCCAAGTTATTAACTGCACTGTTAAATGATTTATTCGGCATCCAGTCACGTGCGGGCTGTTCCTGCGCAGGCCCTTATGGGCATACCCTGCTGGGTATCGACCTGAAAGAATCCGAAAAACATCGCCACTGGGTACGTGAAGGCTATGGTGGAATCAAGCCCGGCTGGTGCCGTATCAGTTTTCACTACACCATGGATGCAGCTGAGGTCGATTATATTATTGAAGCGGTAGAATTCCTTGCTGACCATGGCTATCGTTTCCTCAGCCTCTACGATTTCGACCTCTGTTCGGGTGCCTGGCAGCATAAAGACCAGGTAGAACTTAATGATTGCCTGAGTGTAGATTGCGCACTGAATATTTCACAGGTGGAACCTTTTGCCCTGCCAGCAGCCACCCGAATTGAATATTACCGCCAGAACCTGGACAGCGCCCAACAACTGGCCGAAGGACTTGCCACAGAACAAGGTGACGATTGCTGTAACAATCAGCTCGAAGGTGAGCTGGCAGAATTGCAGTTTTTTGACTACTGAAATGTGGGGTCGGAGTCAAATCCCAGGAACTCATGTGAATCATCTAAGCAGGTGAAACATTTGACTCCGACCCCGGTTAGTGGAACTGATGTAGTCATCATCGGCGCAGGTGCTGCCGGACTGATGTGTGCCATCGAAGCAGGCAAACGTGGCCGTAGCGTACTGCTCGTTGACCATGCCAATAAAATTGGCAAAAAAATCCTGATGTCTGGCGGTGGTCGTTGCAACTTTACTAACCTGGATGTCAGCGCAGCAAATTACCTGTCCGGTAATCCGCATTTCTGCAAGTCAGCGCTTGCCCGTTATACACCTTTCGACTTCCTGGAACTGATAGACAAACATCAGATCCCTTACCATGAAAAAACCCAGAGCATTGCAACAGGACAGCTCTTTTGCGATCACAAATCAGCCGACATCCTGGATATGCTGAAAGCAGAGTGTATTGCAGCCGGTGTTGTGATTAAAGCCCACGCAAATTGCAGTAATATCAGCCATATTACTGATGGAGGCTTCAGGCTGCAGCTTGAGGATCCTGACGGCAAGCAAAGCATTAACACCCAAAGTCTGGTTATTGCCACGGGTGGCTTGTCGATTCCCCGCATGGGTGCCAGCGGTTTCGGTTACAAACTGGCTACTCAGTTCAATATTCCCCTGATACCAACCCGACCCGGCCTGGTTGGCCTGCATCTGGATGAATCTTTGCAGGGGCCACTGGGTGACCTTGCAGGTCAGTCTGTAACGGTAACTGTTAGCTGTAGCGGCCAATCATTCAAGGAATCCATGCTGTTTACCCATAAGGGCATAAGCGGCCCGGCCATTTTGCAAATCTCTAGTTATTGGCAAGCGGGAGATCAACTTGAAATCGATCTTCTGCCAGACACCAACCTGGAACAACTCTGGACTGAATGGGAAGGACAAAACACCCTTCTCTCAACTCAACTTAACCAGCACCTGCCCAAACGCCTGGTTGAGTTGTGGCTGCAAGCATTCGGCAACCGCCCTGCTCGGCAATATTCAGTTCAACAGCGTAAAGAAATCATTCACAGCTTTCATCACTGGCAACCCAGGACCAGCAATACCGACGGCTACAAAACAGCCGAAGTCACCCTGGGCGGAATCAATACCAATGCAGTCTCATCAAAAACCTTTGAGACAAACCAGGTAAAGGACTTATATTTTATCGGCGAAGTCCTGGACGTCACCGGCTGGCTGGGTGGATATAACTTCCAGTGGGCCTGGGCATCAGGATGGTGTTGCGGGCAGGTTGTTTAAGCTCAGTTTGTTCTTCACTTGCTGGTAAAACTTCCTCATCTCCTCAACTAAGGCTATTTTGACATAGCCTGCCCCAAATGATTTATTTCAGACTAAACCTCCTCACATAAAAACAAAATCAGCCAGTTACTCGAGTATTAGTGAGTTATTCCATCGAAACAGGCAGCCAAATCTTGGTATAAATCCATTTTATTCATTAACCTGAAATGGGTTTATGCTTGCAAATCAATAAGATTACTTGCAGGATGCATTGAATGAACATTCTTATACAGAAAAGAAGCTTGATATGCGGGTTTTTCCCCTAATTCTAAGTAATGTGCATAAAAGGGAAACCAATGGAAAAATACTTAAATGAAACCAAGCTACTTGATTTTGGCCATCCTGATGTTGCAAAGTTGGTAAATAATCAGAAATGGAAAAATCTTTCTGAATATGAAAAAATTGGTTCAGCTTATGATTTCGTCCAAAACGATATTACTTTTGGTTACAACGAAACTGATGAAATACCAGCTTCAGCGGTTCTGAATGATGGCTACGGTCAGTGCAATACGAAAGGCACTTTACTTATGGCTTTGCTTAGGTGCGTTGAAATTCCTTGCCGTTTCCATGGTTTTACCATAGACAAGAAATTACAAAAAGGTGCAATTACAGGTTTACCTTATTTGCTTGCGCCAACTAGCATTATTCATAGTTGGGTAGAAGTTTACTATCAAGGGAATTGGTTGAATTTAGAGGGTTTTATTCTCGACAAAGAATATCTGAGTAAACTCCAATGTCATTTTCCTGATATTGATGGGTCCTTTTGTGGATATGGAGTTGCCACTTCAGATTTTAAAAACCCTAAAATAGACTGGAATGGTGCTGATACATATATCCAAAAAAACGGAATCAATAATGACTTTGGTGTGTTTGATGATCCAGATTCATTCTACCGTGAGCATGGATCTAACTTGGGTGGGGTAAAAGCGGTTATTTACAAATATATAGTAAGAAAATTAATCAATTCAAATGTTTCTAAAATCAGACTTGCAAAAAACACATAATAAATCGTTCAAGTTCGTTCCGGGTCTACAGCCCTCCGCCGGACGTGGCAAGCCGCGCCGCATAACTAAAACATTAGGGTTTTAACACGCTGGGCGCACCACAAAGAGTCGCGCGTGATCTAATACCACTTTTGCACACATAAATACCTCTCACCAACTAGTTTCGTATTACTTTATTTAGCAAAAAAAGCCTGTATATCCTCAGCCTGTGAAAGCGCATCACGATACCCCAAGTCCATCAGCGCCCTGGTGTATTCTGATTCAAACAACAGGTAGCTTGGCATCCGCCAGTCTTTGCCCCAGCCGCCGACCGATTTAAGTAACAGACGTACGCTGCGGGGGATGGCATTCGCATGTTGCCGGGTGATTTCACGCACATCTTCTGATGGCCTGATGACATATGTTTCAATCTGTCGAAGGCCGGTCTGTTTTTTCTGCTCTGTGTTCAATAACGCTAGCGTGCGGTTAATGCGCAACAAGCGGGAAAGGTCTGCATCCAGGTTGTCCATGAAGATGGTGTCCAGCATATAGCCGCCCAACTCACCCAGTGATGGATAATCTACTAATGTTTGGGGTTCCGGTATTGATTGCCGGTCACGTGTTCCCACTATAAGAATCTTAGTAGCACCCAGGTGGATGGCCGGTCCCAGGGGTGCGACCATGCGCAGGCCGCCATCACCAAAATACTGGGTACCTATGCATTGTGCAGGAAACAGGAATGGCAATGCCGATGATGCCAGTATGTGTTTCACCTGCAGTGTCTCTGCAACGCCCTTACGACGGCTGCGTTGCCAATTGTGGATGCCGCTTTTGCCCTGATAAAAACTGATGGCATTGGCGGAAGTATAGGCAGAAGCTGTAACTGAAACCGCATCAAGGTCACCACTGTGAATACTTCGGTCTATGCCCTGAAGGCGTAAGGATCGATGCAGTAAATGATTGAGGGGTGTGTTATCCAGCAAACTTTGCGGGGCGTTTACACCGAAGCCACCAAACAGTACTGAGGCCACCAGGCGGGACATGGTTTTGATAATGTTCAGACTGTCTGTACGATAAATATCGCTACACTGCAGGCCGCCCCAGAACTGTTCCAGGCGATTGATGCCATGCTGGAAGTTGTCGGCATGGCTGGCAAGCACAGCAGCATTGATTGCTCCGGCTGAAGTGCCGCAAATTACCGGAAACGGGTTATTATCCGCCCCCAGGATTTCAGCAATACCTTTGACTACCCCGACCTGATAGGAGCCGCGGGCACCACCTCCGGGTAGGATCAACGCTGATTTGCTGATTTTTTCTGTCATATTATTCTTACCATAATTTTCCTTTTCTAACGCTGCGGGTCGCGCCAATAGTCCCGGGTTTGCAAGTACCAGTAATTCAATTGAGCGGCAATCAGTCCGGCCGCACCAAATACCGACTTTAAATCATATTGTTTAAACCACTGGTAGCGCTTGTCGTTCTCACTGATAGCCGCGGCAAGCAAATCCCCTATTGCTGTAGTTGGTGCAACGCCATGACCACCGAAACCGGTCAGGTGCCACAAACCCGGCTCGCTCTCCCCAATCATTGGCATTTCATGTCGTGGATAACCCATAAGACCGGACCATACATAGTCGGCTTTCACATTGGCAAGCGCGGGGAATACCCGGGCCATATCTGCACGCAGGCGTTTTTCGATCGTTTTTACATCCGGATCACGAACCGTTATACGCCCACCCCACAGCAGGCGCTGGTCTGGCAACGGCCGGTAATAATCGAAGGCAAACCGGGTGTCATAAACCGCCCACGCTGGACGTATCAATTTTGGCAGTAATTCAGGTAAGCGCTCGGTAACCATGATGTAGGTGGAAATTGGTAAAATTGCCTGTCGTGGTTTGGCCTTCAAGATTTGCTGGTAACCACCACAGGCCAGTACCACTTGATCCGCGATGACTTCCACCTCACCGGCTTTAACACACCAACGATTTCCATCTCGCTGGATACTGGTTACCGGGCAATGCTGCCACACTGGGATGCCGGCATTATCGAGCACTTTTGCCAGGCCCGTAGCATAGGCCAGCGGGTGAAAATGAGCCGCATCTGTTTCCAGCAAGCCATCATAATAACGGTCGGTTTCCAACTGCCGACACAATTGCGACCGGGGTACGAACTCCCAGTTAGCACCCATGGACTGATTCATAAACTGCATTTCCTTATGCAGTTTATCGGGGCGATCAAACCAGTCAGCTAGCATCACTCCGGCATCATGGAACTGACAATCCAGTTGGTATTGCGCAACCCGCTGCCTGATCAGTTCTACAGCAGTGGTAGTTAACTGATACATCTCCCTGGCCCTGAACACACCTTGTTGCCGTACCAGCGCTTGTGGCGAGAGCGAGTAACCGCCAAAAATAAATCCGCCGTTGCGGCCGGAAGCACCATGCCCGACCTCCCCTGCTTCAACCACAACCACATCATCAAAGCCGCGCTCATGCAGGCCGGTAGCTGCTGCCAGGCCGGCAAACCCCGCCCCGACGACACAAACCTTTGTTTGTGTATTCACCGGTGCAGAGGTCGAAGAAAACGCTGTTTCCAGGCTGTGGCGATACCAGCTATTAGCCTGGTCGGCATTAATAATCGCAGCAAGTTTGTCAGTCATAGAATTAAGTTTGATTTAGAAGGTCTGATATAATGTTGACACTAATCTAACATATTAAGGTCAGTCATTAAGATGGGAAAGCAAAGCAAATATATTGCCAAACATCCGGATGAAAATGGTCTGATCCATTATTCGGATCATGAGCATGCCATCTGGGCAGAATTAATTGACCGGCAGATGAAAATTGTCGATGGACGCGCCTGTCAGGACTTCCTCGATGGACTGGATATCCTTAAACTTCCCCGGGACCATATTCCGCAAACCGGGGATGTCTCCCGGGTTCTCCATCAACGGACCGGCTGGATCGTGGAACCGGTACCGGCGCTGATTGGTTTCCAGCAGTTTTTCAGTATGCTTGCCGAACGCCGCTTTCCTGCAGCTTCTTTTATTCGCAGTGTAGATGAAATGGAGTACCTGCAGGAACCTGATATATTCCATGAACTTTTTGGTCATGCCACTATGCTGACCCTTCCGGCCTTTGCTGATTTCACCCATGCCTACGGTATTGCCGGCCTCAAAGCCAGTAAGACAGACCGAGTATTGCTGGCACGCCTCTACTGGTTTACCGTGGAATTCGGACTGGTTAAAACTCCGGCAGGGTTACGCGTATATGGCGGCGGGATTAATTCATCCCCGGGTGAATCTGTTTACGCACTTGAAAGTGAAATACCGGACAGACGCGATTTCGATACCCTGGATGTTTTGCGAACCCCCTACAGAATCGATATTTTCCAGACTGTTTATTACGTATTGCAACAGATGGATGACCTGTTCGCACTGGCACGTGAAGACCTTGCCGGATTACTGCAGAAAGCCAAACAACTCGGTGAGTTCTCACCGACATTTCCACCTAAAGAAAAATCAGCATAAGTAAAAGGACTAAATTATGAGTGAAGCGTTAACCGATAAACACTGCGTTGCCTGTGAAGGTGGCATTGGTATGCTGGAAGCTGAGAAAGTGGGAGAATTAATGTCCCAGGTTGCGGACTGGGAAATCAGCGCAGACGGTAAAAGCCTGCAGCGTACATTTCGCTTCAAAGGTTTTTTCAAAACCATGTCCTTTATTAACGCCATGGCCTGGATTGCTAACCAGGAGGGCCATCACCCTGACTTCAGTGCCGGTTATAACTTTTGCAAAGTCAGCTGGACTACCCACGATGCTGGAGGCTTGACTGAAAATGACTTTATCTGTGCAGCTAAAACCGGAAAGTTGCTGGAGGAATGAGCGACACCAGCCTTTTCCATCGCCTGCAGCAGGCGCAAGCCCAGGTTAACCAGCTTATTGTTGGCAAGCGCGAAGCCGTTGAAACTGCATTTGCCTGCCTGCTTGCCGGCGGTCATTTGCTAATTGAAGATATCCCAGGTGTTGGGAAAACCACCCTGGCGCATACCCTGGCTATTACCCTTGGTACCAGCTGGCAGCGGATTCAGTTTACCAGTGATATGCTGCCGGCCGACATTGTCGGTGTTTCCATCTACCAGCGGCAAAGCGATAGTTTCGAGTTTCATCCGGGACCCGTATTCAACCAGCTTATCCTTGCGGATGAAATTAACCGCGGCACACCCAAGACCCAGAGCGCTCTGCTGGAAGCGATGGCAGAAAACCAGGTTACCGTCGACGGAAAAACCCGCGAGCTGCCGCAACCCTTTTTTGTTATCGCCACCCAGAACCCTCTGGATACAGCCGGTACCTTCCCCCTGCCTGACTCACAGCTGGATCGTTTTTTGCTGAGTATAAGCCTGGGTTACCCTGCCCCTGATGAAGAACGAAAGTTACTGGCAGGTACAGACCGGCAAGTGATGCTGAAACAGTTAACTGCAGTATTACAAACCTCGGATCTTGCCAGCCTGCAACAGCAAACCCGCGATGTATTTCGTTCCGAAGAATTATTGAACTACCTGCAGGCATTACTCAGTGCAAGCCGCGAATGGCCGGGCTTGAAGAGCGGTTTATCACCACGCGCCGGCCTGGCCTTAATGCACTGCGCCAGTGCGATTGCGGTCCTCTCGGGACGGGATTACTGTTTGCCGGAAGATATACAGCGGGTGTTCCTGAACCTATGCCACCACCGCCTGATCCATAGTAACAATATCGATAATTCGGATAATACCGCCGAACAACTATCAGCAGATATTCTCGCCTCCGTGGCCGTTATGGAAGCTGATCATCACCGCATATGATCACCGCTAAACAGTTCCGACAAAAATCCCAGGCAAGGTTCCTGGATTACATTAGTCGGCGTCGCGGTCCATTAAAACCACCTTTACAGCTAGGTTATCGACAAATCTTCATCATTCCCAGTCGTTTTGGAGCAGGCTTTGCGGTTTTGCTGCTGGTAATGACCGTAGCAGGCCTGAATTACAATAATAACCTTGCATTAATCCTCAGCTATCTACTACTGGCAATTTTCCTCTCAGTCAGCAACCTGGGTTATAGAAACCTGCGTGGACTGAATATCTCTCCTGCAATATCAAAACCGGTATTTGCCGGAAACTTTGCAGAATTCAACATTCCTGTGAGCAGTCACCAGGGGCAACGTTTTGCCCTCGAATGTTGGCAGGAAGAATGTTGTGATCAACTTACAGCCAAACCCGGCCGGCCTGCTTCACTACTGATCCGCAAAAAAACGGAAAAACGCGGGCGTTTATCCCTTGGTCCATGGAAATTACAATCTGCATGGCCGTTTGGATTTTACCGGGTATGGTCCTGGATTGTCCCAGATGATACCTGCCTGGTATATCCGGCACCGGTTGAAAACCCGCCACCCCTGCCCTGGTCCGGCAGCAGCGTCGGCTTATCGTCACTAGCACAAGCCGGAGATGATGAATTACACGGATTAAGGGACTATCAGGCAGGAGATCCGCTAAATCGCATTGCGTGGCGCAGCAGCGCCCGTGCTGATCGCCTGATCACCCGCGAGAGCGAACAGCAGCAATCAGGGGAAATCATCCTGGACTGGGATTATTTGCCCGTTGCAGGGACCGAGTTGCGGCTGTCAATCTTGTGCGCCTGGGTGCTGGAGGCGGAAAAACAGAAACTTAACTGGAGCATGCGATTACCCGGCGAAAGCCTCACCAAAGGCAGTGGACGTGGACATCAGCAGCGGGCGTTGAGTTTACTGGCGCTGTACGATGAATAAAGCAATAAAGTCCCTGCCGCTTTCATCAAAAGCTGTTCTCTGGCTTCTTGGTAGCCTGTTAATCGCAAGCCTTCCCGGGTGGCTGATTTTCCCCTCCGCAATTATGCTTTTCAGCCTGGCAATGATTGCCTGGAGATTCCTTAACCTGTACTATAACTGGCGGCCGCTCCCTAACTGGCTTAAACCACTGCTGGTAATTATCGCAATGGCGACCCTGTATTTAACCTATGGCCAACTCTATGGCCGGCGTATTGCTGCTGCCATGCTGCTGTTAATGATGTCGCTGAAAGCCGTCGAGCTGCATAACCGCCGCGATGCGAGGGTTCTCGCCAGTCTTGGGGTTTTCCTCGCAACAACTTATTTCCTGTTTCTACAGAACCCTACCATGCTGGTCTACGGATTAACCATCGTGGTGTTGCTGC
This sequence comes from Pseudomonadota bacterium, assembly GCA_015222805.1. Taxonomy (GTDB): domain Bacteria; phylum Pseudomonadota; class Gammaproteobacteria; order Xanthomonadales; family SZUA-36; genus SZUA-51. The sequence goes on along the minus strand of JADFVZ010000061.1, from coordinate 67,573 downwards.
TGCAAAGTTTAAATGTACTGCAACTGGAATTCATCCCTACGACTGCAACTGCTGATCAACGTCCATCGCTGCTTAGGCAAGTGCCGGAAATTCCGGGCATTAGTGGCTTAATTTCAAGCTTGCGTATCATTCTCTACGCCCTGCCCCTCGGCATAGTCCTGTTTATTGTATTTCCGCGCCTCGCAACACCACTGTGGGGGGTCCCCGAAGCTGCACTGGATGGAAAATCCGGGCTTTCTGATGAGATGTCACCCGGCAGTATCCAAAACCTGTTTATGGATGACAGCCCTGCTTTCCGGGTTGAGTTTTTAACCAGGCGCCCGCCAAACAGCGAACTATACTGGCGCGGGCCGGTACTCTGGAATTTTGACGGACGACGCTGGAGTACGCTTTATCGCGGCTATCGTATTATTCCACCTGAACAACTACCTGCTGTTACAACAGAGCAAAGCATCCGCTATCGAGTGCAGCTGGAGCCCAGCGAACGGCGCTGGCTGTACGCACTGGATTACGTTGTGGAAAAACCGGCAGACAGTCGCTTAACCCGGGGCTATCAGCTATATGCTAAACAACCAGTCACCAATCCCAGGACTTATTCAATCACTTCCGAGCCGGCTTTCATCGATATACCGGAACTCAGTGGTGCGTACCGAAAAATGGCGCTGGATTTGCCTGCCGGATACAATCCAGAAGCTTCAGACTGGGTCAGGCAACTCCGCCTGCAGTATCCAGTACAACAACCCAGCTACAACACCGAGAATGATATTCTCCTGATTAAAAGTGTACTGGAATACTTTAACCAGGAAGAATTTTACTACTCATTGAATCCGCCATTATTAGGCCACCACAGTGTTGATGAATTCCTGTTCGATACCCGCAGCGGCTTTTGTGAGCATTATGCTTCAACATTTACTGTATTAATGCGCATGGCCGGTATACCCGCACGGGTTGTTACCGGCTATCAGGGAGGTTATTACAACCAGGCAGGTGAATACCTTCTGGTGCGCCAATCTGACGCGCATGCATGGGCAGAAGTCTGGTTGGATGGCAAAGGCTGGCTGCGGGTCGACCCTACCAGCCAGGTTGCTCCCGAACGTATACTCTCGGGTGCTATGGATGTATTCAGCAACCCCCGTAACTGGCATGATTTCACCTGGCTGCGGGAACTTCGTAATAACCTGGATCTGATCCAGCATTTCTGGAATAACTGGGTGATGGACTTCTCTGCCTACAGTCAATCCCAAATACTGAAAAACCTGGGGTTGGGCAAGTTAGGTAAACGCTGGATTGCGCTGATAATCCTGCTACCCATTTTCCTTACAATTGCAGCCACTACGCTATTCCTGCTGAAATACCGGTCAATCAGGTCGAGGAACCCGGCAGTCCGAGCTTACAGAAGCTATCTTAAGCAGCTTGAAAAAGCAGGCTTTAAATTTTCAATAAGCGATGATGCAAGCACAGTGGCTCATAAAGTTTCTGAAAAACTTAATAACAAACAGTCTATTGCTGCTGCATGGCTGGTTGCTGAATCGGTAAATAAGTATTTTTACTCAAAGCAAGCAATATCTATCAAGGCATTTGAAACTCTTGTTAAAGGTTCATTGTCAAAAATCTTGAGAGACAAGGGCTAAGACAATTGCAAACAGAAAATATTTGAGAGTATGATATAACCATGAAGAGCAAAATGATAAAGCTTATTTTATCCGCCGGTGTACTAGGAATACTATTATCGGCCTGTGCGAGCATACCCGAACCCCTGCAGGGCGAGTACACCACAACTGAGCCCCAACTGGCTTCCAGCCTCAGTCAAAATCAGCAGATTCGCTGGGGTGGCATCATTATTGCCGTCAATCCGGAGGCAGCATCAACCTGTCTGGAAATTCTTGGAAAACCACTGAACAAGCAACAGCGACCACTAAACCAGGATGGCACCATTGGTCGATTTATTGTCTGTAAAAAGCAGTTCATTGACCCTGAAGTAATAGCTGAAGGAAGGGAAGTCACGGTAACCGGTGCGATCCGCCACATTGAAGAACGTGAGATAGGTGAATATATCTATTCCTATCCGATCATCGATGCAGGCAGTATTTATTTATGGCCGGAACGTGAGGAACGCGTCTATTACAATACTGGTGGAATGTACTACTGGCCTTATTACAGCCCCTATCACTACTACCCCTATATGTACACACGCCCGGCCAGACCCAGAGGGTGAACCCGGTAATGCACGCCAATAAAGCATGAACCAGCTGGGAAAACTGTTCCTCAAGGGATTGATTGTTGTCCTCCCAATTTTACTGACAGTCAGCTTAATCTGGTGGCTAATATTGACTGCTGAAAGCAAACTGGGGGGATTAATCTATGAGATCCTGCCGGTTGGTTGGTATATCCCGGGAATGGGCGTTGTTATCGCCATTCTTTTCACAACATTAATCGGCATGCTCTCTCACTGGCTATTCTTCCAGAAAATATTTGGGTTGGGGGATCGGCTGATCAAAAAAGTGCCACTGGTCAAATCAATCTATTCAGCCCTGAGGGATTTTGCTTCTTACTTTAATCCCGGTGAGGAACGCAAACTGGGCCGGGTAGTTGCGGTCAAGTTACCCGGCCAGGAATTCCACCTGATAGGTTTTTTGACTCAGGAAAAGTTAGTTTACCCGCAACTGGATAAACTCAGTCCAGGCGACACAGCTGCAACAGTAGCTGTATACATGCCTATGAGTTACCAGATTGGCGGTTACACGCTCTATCTGCCCGAAACTGCGCTCACAGCCCTGGACCTTTCCATTGAAGAAGCACTTAAACTAACCCTCACGGGTGGTGCCGGGGTTTCGATAACGGATAATCAGGACAACTGATCAGCAAATTTCCACTGCAACTACACAGCATCCCCTTCAACGGTTATAATCGCTTACTGTTTGATCCCGTAATGAATTAAAAAATGAGTCCCGACCCATGAAAAAAAGCATTAAAACTTTGACTATCAGGTTATTTATGACTTCTTTGCTGGCACTGGCAGCAACTGCTGTTTCGGCTGCAGATAGTGAAGCAGGAAAAATCAAAGCCATCACCTGTACCGGCTGCCATGGCATCGCCAATTACAACAATGTTTATCCTGTCTACAAAGTGCCAAAAATCGGCGGGCAGAATGAAAAGTACCTGATCTCTGCCCTGCAGGCTTATAAGAACGGCGATAGAAATCACCTGACCATGCAGGCCCACGCCGCCAGCCTGAACCAGCAGGACATCGCGGACATTGCTGCCTGGTTTGCCAGCCTTAAATAAACAATAGCGAGCATACATAATGAAAAACAACCTCATCCTTATATTCGCTCTGAGCCTGTTGGCTTTTAGCTCTATTAATACTGCCATTGCTGGAGACGCAGCTGCCGGCAAGGAAAAATCAGCCTTATGTGTAGCCTGTCACGGAGCAGATGGCAATGGCACTGATCCAAGCTACCCCAGGCTCGCTGGTCAGCACCAGGACTACCTCGCTAAAGCACTGCACGATTACAAAGCCGGCGAACGCAAAAACCCGATTATGGCGGGTATGGTTGCCGCACTGAACGATGATGATATTGAAAACCTGGCGGCTTACTATGCTTCACTGAGTGGCTTGCAGGACCTGAGTACCTATAAATAAGCCTGAACAGAATATGCAGACAATAAAAAACGGGGTGATACCCCGTTTTTTATTGTCCTGAATTTATACTCAATTCTAATAGTAGGGGTTCTCGCCCGAAGAATGATCAGTAGCATCAACAACCGCAGTTACCTGGGGAAGTTTTTCCTTAAGGGTTTTCTCAATTCCGTTCTGTAAAGTAACATTTACCATTCCACAACCGTGGCAGCCACCACCAAAACGCAATGAAACTACACCCTCATCACTGACATTAACCAGGTCTACATGGCCCCGGTGGGAAGCCAGTGATGGATTAATTTCTGTTGCGATCAACCAGGCGACCTGCTCTGTCAAAGAGGCACTGCCTGCTGGTGCTTCACCCTTGATTTTAGGTGCCCGAATATTCAGGCGCCCACCGGTTTGTTCTTCCTGGTAATCAATTTCTGCATTCACCAGCCAGTCCAGTGAAGCTGATTCTACAAACAGGCTTATTTCCCCCAATGACATGACTTTGTCATCTGCCCTGCTTTCGTCCCGGGCACAGAAAATAAGCTCGCAGCTTGCTGTCGGGGTCCCCGGGGAGGTCACTCGCAAACGTAAGCCAAGCCCCGGCTCATCCTGTTTTGCTACCAGCTCATTTAAAAATATTTTGGCTGAATCTGTAATTTCAATCTGCATTATCATTCCATAATCTTTGCGTAAAGCCACGGCAGGGAAACATCCAGCCTATGGTCGATGCCAGAATGGGTACCATCAAACTCCTCGTAGTGATGAGGAATTTCCAATTCATTAAGCCGCCTATGAAAACGACGAGAGCCAAAGTGGATATTGTATTGATCCCGATAGCCGACATCCAGATACAGCCCTTTCAAGGCTGTTAAAGACTGTAATGTACCTGCGGGCATTTCCACAGGATCAAATTGCAGCCACCTGGACCATAGATCGGGGTCCAGCTCACAAGTTTCAAGGTCAAAAGGTAAACGCAAGGGCAATCCGTGCTCTGTTGATTCAGGAGCTACAGGATCGTAGGTTGCCGCCATGCATAAGGTCATCATTGTGTGGAAATCAGCACCACCAGGTTGTTTGCTGCGCCAGAAATGCCGCATAAATCGCAGAACATCATATTTATGCCGTGCCAGCACATTACAGGTGGTTGGAAAATCAGAACGGTAAACAAGGTCGAAATTCAAATCTCCGGAATGGCAGGCGGCAGCTCCCCATATCTCCGGGTGCCTGATAGCTTGCATTAAGGCACCGTATGCACCGGATGACTTACCGAAGATAGCCCTGCCAGCGGCATCTGCGAGCACGGAGTACCTGGTCTCAACAAGCGGCATCAATTCTGCCAGTAAATAATCCTCATAACGCCCCACACCACTGGAATTGAGGTACTGGTTGCCGCCCAGGGATGTGTAGCAATCGGGAAATACTGCAATAACCGGCCCCATCTGTTCTGCCGCTATCAGGCGATCCAGTCGTTGGGGTATATTTTCACCATGATTGCGCCAATTTACATGTCCTGGCCCTGAGTTGGTATAGGCTGCGAGATCCCAAAAAACAGGGTAACTTTCGTTTTCAACATAACCGGGGGGCAAATAAACAAATAAATCACGTTCTAGCGGGTCATTCCACGGATTACCAGACAATACTGTGGACTTATGTTTAATACAATCAAGCCGGCCTTTTGCCCAGCTTCTTTCTGCTCGAATTTGCATTTACCGGTTTAAAGAATCCCGGATATGCAGGAGGATTTTATCCCGAAGTTCCGGACGTTCCAGCGCATAATCAACCGTTGCTTCGATAAACCCAGCCTTAGAGCCGCAATCATAACGCCTGCCGGTAAATTCACAGTATTCAATCGACTGCTGCTGCATTAGCAAAGCAATCGCGTCAGTCAGCTGGATTTCCCCACCCGCACCCGCACCTACCTGTTCAAATAGGGGAAATATTTCAGGGGTAAGGATATACCGACCAACGACTGCCAAATTGGAAGGCGCATCAGCTGGTTTAGGTTTTTCTATAATTGAGAGTACTTCCCGGCCAATTGAGGATGGCTCGATCATACCGTATTGATCACTATCTTCGGTTGCAATATTTTGCACAGCAATCGTGCTACGCCCGGATTTTTCATACTGGGAAATTAGTTGCTGCAGGCAACCGGGCCCATCTGATTTGATCAAGTCGTCCGCAAGCAGTACCGCAAATGGCTCATCACCGATTAATCCGCGAGCACAATTTACTGCATGTCCCAGGCCTAGCGTCTCCAGTTGAGTAACATCAGCCCGAATAACATTTGTCGGAATAATGTTTGTAATGCATTCCAGCAGATCATCCTTGCCATTAGCAGCAAGTTTTGTTTCCAGTTCAAATGCACGATCAAAATGATCAGAAATGGCATGTTTTTTTCGACTGGTAACAAAAATAAGGGTTTCAATTCCTGCTGCCAAAGCTTCCTCAACAGCATACTGAATCAGCGGCTTATCCACAATGGGAAGCATTTCTTTAGGAATGGATTTTGTTGCGGGAAGGAACCGGGTTCCCAGACCTGCGACTGGGAAAACCGCCTTACGTACAGGTTTCATTTACTGACTTTCTGTGACCGATTAATTGAAACCACTTTTTCTGACATTGGTGCAGAGGACCTGTCTAATTCGGGAACCAGTTCAACCAGTGTGTTGTACAGGCTTTGAGTATCATATCTTTTAACCGCTATTTCAGACTCACGCATTACAGTCTGTAGTGCAGGCCAGGCAGTTTTGCGATGGCGTGCCAGGTAAATCTTTTCATGGCTGGTTTTTTTATACGGCTCATGCTCGTGGAACAATTCCTCAAACAGTTTTTCCCCGGGGCGAAGGCCCGTATAAATAATATGAATATCCCGTCCCGGTTCTTTTCCTGCCAGGCGTATTAGCTGTTCTGCAAGGTAGGTAATTTTTACCGGTTCCCCCATATCCAGCACATATATTTCACTGCCCTGGCCAAGCACAGCTGCCTGCATAATCAATTGGGATGCCTCGGATATAGTCATAAAGTAACGAGAGATTTCAGGGTGGGTAACTGTTACCGGCCCGCCCTTGCGAATCTGTTCTTTAAATAGCGGTACCACGCTGCCATTGGAATTTAATACATTCCCAAAACGCACTGTTATAAACCGTGTTTCAGAGTGTGCATCCATATTCTGGCAATAAATTTCGGCTACTCGTTTAGTGGCCCCCATGATATTGGTGGGGTTAACGGCCTTGTCTGTAGAAATCAGTACAAATGTACCAACACCGTGACGATCTGCCGCCTGTGACATTCTTACCGTGCCCAGTACATTATTACGATAAGCTTCACGAATCTGATTCTGCAAAATAGGTAAATGCTTATATGCAGCAGCATGGAAAATCATATCCGGACGATATTCCGAGACTACTTTTTCTGCGGTAGCAGGATCACATATATCACCCAACACGCAGGCATAAACAAGGTCTTGATAATCATTCCCAAGTTCATTATCAATTTGATAGAGATTAAACTCACTATGATCAACAACAATGAGTTCAACCGGATTAAGCCGGGCAATTTGCCGGCACAGTTCCGCACCGATAGAGCCACCACCACCGGTAATTAATACCCGTTTACTGGAAAGGCCTGAACGAATAGATTCCCAATTCAACATAACCGGCTCACGGCCGAGCAAATCATCAATAATTACCGGTTTGATCTCATCAATTCGAGTCGCATTGTTGCCAAAATCCTGCAGGGTAGGCAGTGTCATAAACTTGATTTCGGATTTTTCACAGATTGCAACGATACGTTGCATCTGGTGGTTGTTAGCGGATGGAATGGCTATGATCACAAGCTCAATATTGAGCCCCTGGCTTATTGTTTCCAAATGTTCGATTTCACCCAACACTGGCAGGCCGTGTATCCTTGCGCCGGTTAACTTCTGGTTATCATCCAGTAATCCAAGTACGTTAAAACCACCACGATGACGTAATTCACGCACCAATAATGCACCGGAATGCCCGGCACCAATTATCAACGTCCTTTTACCACCGCTAAAATTGACGCCCATGCGGTTATCTTTCCAAATTCGATATAGCATCCGTGGAATGCCGAGAACAAGGAACAGGATTAAAGGATAAGCGATTAGAGTACTTGCGATTGCAGGAATAGAATAGCCACTGACAAGAAAACCCAAAGCAACAATTAAACCACCCAGGGAGCTGGCTTTAATGATATTCAAAAGGTCAAGAAAACTGGCAAAACGCCACAATCCGCGATAAAGGCCCATATACCAGAACACCAGCCCCTGCATTGTAAGAACCAAAATTGTTCCCAGGCTGAATATGGCAACCTCGGTTGAACCAGCGTGAATCTGGTTCTGTAGCCAATTAGCCGAGAGCCAGGCAACCAGAACCATGACAAGGTCATGGCCGACAACGGCTGCTCGTGGGTGTTTTAGCCAATGCATCATCCTAATGCCCTCATTCGATATTATTTTTTTTGTCATTTCTATTTCGGTACACAGCATACCAGAGCAAGCTGAACAGCAGGTAAACACAGGCCGCGGCCCAATATACGTTTATTTTCCCTGTTTGTGCCAGCCATACAGCCGGTAAAACCACCAGGAAATTCAGCCCCTGGTATACAAGCCATGTACCCACATGCCCAAAACGTCCAGCTACAAGGCGTTGATAGGCATGTTCCCGGTGAGGATTGTACCATTGTTTACCCCTCAATATACGCATCAGCAAAGTCAAACTGGCATCAACTACGAAACTTGCAAGCACTATGCATAACAACACCGGGTTAAGCTGATAAATCAGCCATGCCGCAACTATCAGAACCGAAAAAGCCACACCGAGCGTACCGCTTAAAACATCACCCATAAAAGCTTTGGGCCGGGGGAAATTCCAAAATAGAAACCCTGCCGAAACGCTTGCTAGCATAAGTGCCAGTACAACCAGTGGTTCAGCGTCAATGGTATGAAAAACCCAGGCAAACAACAGGCCTGAAAAAACCGCCTGGGCGGCTGCCAGGCCATGACTTCCATCCATGAAGTTATACAGGTTTGTTAACCAGACCATTGCCAGCAAAGCCAAAAATATAAGCCAGCCGCCAATATATGGATTGGGTGGTGCTGACACCCACAATAGATAGATCGCTATACTGCAGGCAAGCACCTGTACCGCCAGCTTACTCCGATTGGACATGGCTTTGTGGTCATCAAAATAACCGACTAAACCCAATAGTAATACCGCCTCAAAGAAAGCCAGGATACTGCTTGATACAACCATGTCGGGAAGTAGAGCGTGATTCGGCAGCAGGGTTAATGTCAAAACCAGCAGTACAGCAACTGCTGCCGCGCCACCACCCCGAGGGACAATACTCTGATGGGAACGACGATTGCCCGGATGATCAAGTAAATGCTTCTTTTTAGCGTAAGCAATTGCGACTGGAGTTAGCACCAGGGTTAAGCTAAAGGCAAATAACACGTAGATCCATGACAAGTCCATCACTCCCCGGTAACTCCACGGATACGGTGCGTTGTATCCCAGCGCTTACAACTTGGACACTGCCACTGGTGCTGCTGCCCGGAGAACCCGCAATGCTTGCAACGGTATACTGGTTGGTTCTTTAGCAACTGGTGGGTAAGCTCAAGCAGAATTTCTCGATTAGACGAATCATCACTCATGGGTTTAGAGAGGGTGCCCGGTAAATCGCCAGGCGGCAGATCGGCCGACTGGTTGGTAGAGTTCATATCAATCAGATAGGCAAGGCCCTGAACTGAGGGATGCTCGCGCAAGAATGAAATTAAAAATGCAGCAGCCACCTGTGAGCCTTCCTCACTTTCGTACAAGCGGGTCCTGGCAATTACGGGGGTTATGCCATGTGTTTCCTCAATAAATCGATCGAGGTATTCATGGATTTTTTGCTCCTGACCACCAGCCTGCAAGTTGCGCAGTAAAGCCGGCAGGATTTCAGGAAGATAATCATTGCCGTGCTGGTAAGCATCCAGGTAGGCGTCTGCAGCCTTGCTAAAATCCTGTTGCTGCTCAGCCATGCGGGCTTCTAGTAAACAGCTACGTACTGATTCAGGGTTGTACTGACGTGCCTGGCGCAGATAGGCTTTTGCTTCATCAATCCTGGCTTCTGCCAGGCTTTCCTCTGCAAGCACTGAATAAAAATTGGCAATTATATGCCCCATGCTGTTTTGCCTGGTCCGCGACAGCTGTTTTGCAATGCTGATAGCCTTGTGCCAGTCTTTTTCCTGCTGGTAGATATCCAGGAGATGCCTCAGGGCTGAGGGGGTATGTGCATCATTTTCAACCAGTTCAGCAAATAATCGTTCGGCACGATCGAGCAAGCCTGCACGCATATAATCTTCACCCAGCTCGAGTAAAGCACGGGTACGCTGACGCTCAGTAAGAGCTGGCTTGGCAATAATATTCTGATGACAACGGATTGCCCGGTCCACCTCTCCACGCCTGCGGAACAGGTTTCCAAGGGCATAGTGTGTTTCAACGGTATCCTGGTTGACCTCGGCGAGTCGCAGGAATACTTCTATCGCCTTATCCTGCTGCTCATTCAACAGATAATTCAGTCCGCGAAAATAATGTCCGCGAAAACGGTCTTCAGGATCTTTACGCTTTTTCGCAGGTCTGTATTTTCCGATCAACCAGCCGACCACAACTGCTGCAACAACAATGAGCAGCAGGATCAGGCTGTCAATCTTCACTTACGGATAGACGAGCAGCATCCGGATCAATGCCGGTACTGGACGCTTCCAGCTTACGCAGTTTTTTTTGCGTGCGCCCGAGTGCTATGCCCATCGGTAGGACCCGAAACACATAGAGGGCGAATAAACCGAGCAACACACCGAGCACGAAGGCTATAACCAGGGATGCACCGAGCGGCAGTTCAAGCTGTCGCCAGAACAAATCAATACTGACTGAATCAGAATTCAGCGTACCAATCAGTAAACCAACAACAAGGGCAAGAATGGCTAATATGTAAAGACTAATACGATACATTTAACTGCATCCGGTCAAACTCAGGATAATAACTTCTTGGTGGCTATCGAGGCATTAACCCGCTCACGCAGGGCTTTACCCGGTTTGAAATGAGGAACATGCTTACCAGGCAAAGCAACTGAAGCACCGGTTTTAGGGTTGCGCCCCATCCGCGGTGGACGATAACGCAGGGAGAAACTCCCAAATCCACGTATTTCAATGCGCTCTCCATTTGAAAGCGACTGGCTCATTTGTTCAAGAATAGCTTTAACAGCGAGTTCAACATCGACGTGAGCCAGATGCTGCTGCTGTTCAGCGAGTAAATCAATTAATTCAGATTTTGTCATAATACGATAATCAATTTGCAGTGATGAAAATACAGGGGAGCCGCATACCGCGACTCCCCATGGTTAAACAATCAGTCTTTCTGATCGAGTTGCTGACGTAGCAGGTCACCCAGGGTGGAACCTGTTGCCGTTTCAGCGCTGCTTTCATACTCTTCCAGAGCTTCAGCAAGTTCATCATCTTCCTTAGCTTTGATGGACAGGCTAAGGACACGATTTTTGCGATCGATGTTAACAAATTTAGCTTCGACATCGTTACCAACTGAGTACAGCTTGCTGGCATCTTCCACACGATCTTTCGATATGTCGCTAGCGCGCAAGTAACCGTCTACACCATCAGCCAGTTCAACCAGCAGGCCGCGTGCATCAACTTCTTTAACTTTACCAGTTACCAGGCTACCGCGTGGATGCTCAGCCATGTATGTGGCAAAAGGATCCTGTTCCAGCTGTTTCAGGCCCAGTGAGATACGCTCACGTTCAGGATCAACCGCCAGTACAACCGCTTCCAGCTCATCACCCTTCTTGAAGTTCTGAACCATTTCCTCACCGCTCATCATCCAGGAGATGTCTGAAAGGTGGATCAGGCCGTCGATACCGCCTTCGAGGCCGATAAAGATACCAAAATCGGTAATAGACTTGATGTTGCCACTAACCTTATCACCCTTGTTATGGGTGGCGGCAAAATTCTGCCATGGGTTAGGCTGACACTGTTTCATGCCGAGGGAAATACGCCGACGTTCTTCATCGATATCCAGCACCATAACTTCAACTTCCTGACCCGGCTGAACTAGCTTGGCAGGGTTAACATTACGGTTGGTCCAGTCCAGTTCAGAAACATGCACCAGTCCTTCAACACCATCTTCGATTTCAACAAAACAACCGTAATCGGTGATGTTGCTGATCTTGCCGAACAGGCGTGTACCAATCGGATAACGACGTGACAGGTCCTGCCATGGGTCATCGCCCAACTGTTTGAGACCGAGGGAAACACGGTTGCGCTCACGATCGTAACGTAATACACGAACTTCGATTTCATCACCAGCATTAACCACATCGGATGGGTGACGAACGCGTTTCCATGCCATATCGGTGATATGCAGGAGGCCGTCTACGCCGCCAAGATCGATAAAGGCGCCATAATCGGTGAGGTTCTTGACCACACCCTTGATAACCACGCCTTCTTCGAGGCGATCGAGTAAAGCTTCACGCTCTGCGGAGTACTCTGATTCAACCACTGCACGGCGGGAAACAACGATGTTGTTACGCTGGCGATCCAGTTTGATAATTTTGAATTCGAGCTCTTTACCTTCAAGGTAAGCAGTATCACGTACCGGCCGTACATCAACCAGCGATCCTGGCAGAAAGGCGCGAATACCTTCAACATCAACCGTAAAGCCGCCTTTGACCTTGCCGTTGATTTTACCGGTAACAATATCACCGGCTTCCTGGGCTGTTTCAAGCACATCCCATACCATCGCGCGCTTGGCTTTCTCACGTGACAGTTTAGTTTCACCGAAGCCATCTTCAACAGCTTCCAGTGCGACCATGACTTCATCGCCAACGACTACTTCAAGTTCTCCATCGGAGTTCTTGAACTGGCTGATAGGCACCAGGCCTTCAGATTTCAGACCGGCATGTACAACCACGAAATCATTACGGATTTCGATTACCTGACCGGTGACGATTGAACCTGGTTTAAGGCTCCTGTTTTGCAAACTTTGCTCAAAGAGCTCTGCGAAATTCTCAGACATTGATTAATCCTGTAGAACAAGCCGTTAACAATACCGTGATTATTAATCCCGAGTGGTGTGCCTCTATGGAGGTCGTCACCTTACTGCCGGTACTGCTGGGTTGTTCTATTCTTCTGTTTCCGCCCCTGTGGGGCTCGTGAATAAAAACGCCACTACTGCTAGTGCAGAATGGCAACCATGTTTTACTTGAATATCAAAAAGATGCAGACAATTCGTAATGTATTGATAGAACTTTATCAAGCACCTCCTGGATGCTCATATCAGTACTATCAATGACAATGGAGTCCTCTGCAGGCCGTAATGGGGCTACCGCTCGATTGCAGTCACGTTCATCACGCTCTTCAATGTCCCTGTAAAGCCGCGCGATACTAACATTTTCACCTTTATCTTTCAACTGCTTATGCCGTCTTTTCGCTCTTTCTTCAGCACTTGCCGTAAGAAAAATCTTCAGCGGGGCATCAGTAAACACGACCGTACCCATATCCCGGCCATCTGCAACCAGGCCCGGCGCCTGTAAAAAGGCCCTTTGACGCTGAAATAGCCCTTCCCTGACCTCAGGTATCGCTGCTACCCTCGATGCAAGCGCTGATATTAAGGGGTTCCGGATAGCCTCGCTCACATCAACACCATGAAGGCATGCCTTGCTGTGTCCGCTGCTATCAGGCTTAAATTCTATTGGCAAAGAAACAGCAAGACCTGCCAACTCTGCTACATGCTTTTGCGGATCTGTAATCCCTTGTTGCTGCGCCTCCAGCGCTAGTAACCGATACAAGGCGCCACTGTCGAGCAGGTGCCAGCCAAGTTCCTGCGCCAGCATATCTGCAATAGTGCCCTTGCCAGCACCGCTGGGGCCATCAATAGCAATAATCGGTACAGTGGCCACCATTAAACCTGAACCCCGGCACCAAGGCGGCGCATATCCTCAATAAATGCCGGATATGATGTGGCAATTGCTTCGGTCCCGCTGACCTTTACCGGAGCAGTTGAAACCAGTCCGGCAACCAGGAAGCTCATCGCACAACGGTGATCGCCATGGCCATCAACACAGCCACCGTTAAATCGAAAACCCCGGTGGCCATGAATATCGAAGCCATCGGCATATTCCTCAACTGTCACACCCAATGTGTTTAAGCCATCAACCATCACACTGATACGGTCACTCTCCTTCACCCGTAGTTCTGCAGCCCCGCGCACGCGGGTAACACCATCGGCCAGGCTGGCCGCTATCATCAGCACCGGGAACTCATCTATCATTCCCGGAACCCACTCCGGCGGTACATCAATAGCCTTGAGGCTGGAACTGCGAATACACAGGTCTGCCACCGCCTCCCCGCCCTGCTCGCTGGTATTCAAAACCTCAATCTCACCACCCATTGCACGCAGCGCATCAATTAAGCGTGCGCGGGTCGGGTTAATACTGATATTCCTGACTGTGATTTCCGAGGCGGGCACAATCAAGGCAGCAACTATGGCAAAGGCTGCTGATGAAATATCGGCCGGAATATTCATCTTCAGTGGTTGCAAAACCGCTGTTGCAGTTAATTCGACACAGCTATCGGCAACGGAAATTGCTGCACCCTGTGCCGCCAGCATGCGCTCGCTGTGATCACGTGACAGGGCCGGTTCGCAGACACTGATATCAACACCTGAGCACAAGCCTGCCAGCAACAGGCAGGACTTGACCTGGGCACTGGCAACCGGGCTCTGGTATGCCAGCGGCTGTAGACCTGCAGTTGCTGCTATCAACAAGGGTGGGCAGCCTTCCTGTGCCTCGATGTCCGCACCCATTTGCTCCAGGGGACGAATAATCCGAGCCATTGGCCTGCCACTCAGGGAAGCGTCACCAAACAACTCACAGCTGAACGACTGTGCTGCCAGTACTCCTGCAAGTAAACGCATGGCAGTGCCTGAGTTTCCCATGTCCAACCGACCGTCCTTTGGAGCAGATAAACCGGACAGGCCCACGCCGGTAATTGTCAGGCCTCCGCTTTGGTCTTCACTCACTCCGGCTCCGAGGGCCACACAGGCAGCCAGCGTCGCCAGGGTATCCTCGGCTCGCAGGAAACCGCGGATTTCACTCACACCATCAGCCAGCAATGAAAAAATTGCCGCACGATGGGAAATTGATTTATCACCGGGCGGCTGGAAGTCGCCACGCAAGCCAGCGCTGCATGGATTAAAAACTATTGTTGATGACATGGCTTCTGGATATTCAAAATAGTCATGATATTTAGGAATACACATCCGCCAAGGCATTCAGTAAAGTCGCATTCTGTGCTTGTGTGCCAATGGTTATACGCAAATGCCGGTCCAGGCCATAATTGCCTACCGGGCGGACAATCACAGAACGCTGCAGGAGCGCATCATAAACAGGCATTGCTTCCCGCCCCATATCTACAAGGATAAAGTTCCCGGCCGATGGGATGGTGGACATCCCAAGGTCTTTTAAACCTGATTGCAGTTGCTGCATCCCCTGGTCATTCGCGGTTTTGGTTCGCTGCAGGAAGTCGTGATCTGTCAAAGCCGCCTCGGCTGCCAGCAGGGCCAGCACATTAACATTAAAGGGTTGGCGCACACGATTTAGTACTGCTGCAATTTGCGGGCTGGAAAGTGCATAGCCAACACGCAAGCCTGCAAGGCCGTAAGCCTTGGAGAATGTACGGGTGACCACCAGGTTGGGAAACTCAACCAGCCAGGCCGCGGCATCACTGCCCTGCCCCTCCCCGGCATATTCGAGATAGGCTTCATCGATTACCACCAGGCAGGTTTCCGGCACATTAGCTACAAAATCGCGTAATTCAGTGTTATCCAGCCAGGTTCCGGTGGGATTGTTTGGGTTGGCGACAAATACCAGGCGGGTATCTGCATCGATTCGTGTTGCCATTGCCTGCAGGTCATGACCCAGTGGCATATCACTATCAGCCGGCAGGGCTGGTGCAATCCGCGCCTCGGCGCCAGCAGCCTGGGTGGCGATCGGATAAACCGCGAAACAGTACTGGGAAAACACCGCGTTGTGTGCTGGGCTAAGCCAGGCCTCCGCCAGCAAAACCAGCACATCATTCGAACCGTTACCGAGGGTAATACAGTCGGGAGTAACGTCCAACTGGCTGGACAAAGCCTGTTTTAACTCGAACCCGTTTGCATCTGGGTACAGCCAGAGTTCATCGAGGCCGCCGCGGACGGCGTTCACGGCTGCCGGACTGCTGCCCAGGGGGTTTTCATTTGATGCCAGCTTGATAATATTACTGACACCATACTCCCGCTCCAACTCCGCAATGGGCTTACCGGGCAGGTAAGGATGCAACCCCTGTACGCCCGCAGTTGCTAATTGTAAATAATCACATGCCATTATCATTCTTCCATATATTCTGATTTATTGATCACTGTCAGGGTCGAGCATGGCCTGCGGATAGGATCCCAGCACCCGCACAACCCGTTCTTTAGAATCAAGGTCCCTGAGGACAGATTTTAACGGCTCTTCATCGGCATGCCCAAGCACATCAACAAAGAACACATAACCCCAGGTACTCTCCCTGGATGGCCGGGATTCAATCCGGGTCATATTGATCGACTCATTATTCAACGGCTCCAGTAATGAATACAGGTCACCAGGACCATCGCCAGCACGGGTTGCCATCATCAATGATGTTTTATCGTTGCCACTGGGCGGGAACAGTTCGCGCCCCAGCACCAGGAAACGGGTGGTGTTGTCCTGCTGGTCTTCGATACGTGAAAACAGTACCGGTAAATCGTAGATACGTCCTGCCGTGCGACTGGCAATGGCTGCTGCATCCGGGGCATTGCGGGCACGCCTTGCCGCTTCTGCATTACTGCTGACAGCGATGCATTCAGCCTTCGGTAAATTCGCACGAATCCAGTGACGGCACTGGGATAAAGATTGCTGATGGGAATATATCCGTTCAACCTGGTTCAGGCTGCGGGCATGGGTTAATAAATTCTGATGGATACGCAGTGCTATTTCACCACAAATTTTGATCTTGGAATCATAGAACATATCCAGGGTATGGCTAACCACACCCTGGGTGGAATTTTCCACCGGCACAACCCCGAAATCAGCATCAGCAGATTGCACCTGACGAAAGACATCTTCAATCCCGGCCAAAGCAATACTATGGATAGAATGTCCGAAGTGCCGGTTCACCGCTTGCTGGGTGAATGTGCCTTCCGGCCCCAGGTAAGCAATATTCAATGGCTCCTGCTGGGCCAGGCAGGCCGACATGATTTCACGAAACAGGCGCAGCATTTCTTCGTCACTCAAGGGTCCCTGGTTGTTTTCGCGTACCAGCCTGAGCACCTGCGCTTCCCGGTCGGGCCGATAATAATCTACTGCATTCGCGAGCTTGCCTTTTGCCTGGCCAACATCGAGGGCCAGCGAGGCACGCTCGGAAATCAGTCGCTGGATTTCACGGTCAAGACCATCAATACGGCTGCGCACATTTTTTAAGTCCAGGCTGTCGCCGTGTTTATCATTACTACGATCTTTATCAGGCATAAGATTTTTCTTTATTTAATCCAGCATTCTATAAGAATACCTGGCTTCCATTGGAAAATACTCATGGAAACTTCAGGTCATTAATTCTATGCTATTGCAGGCTCATTATGTAATAAATAGACTCCTGTGGGTAAAACAATTAATGGAATATTCAATGTTTCGAAACCAGCCGCAATTTGACGAAATCCAAAGTGAAGAATTGGCAACCAGCCTGCCTTCAGACCATAATGATAAATCCGCACTGATTATGCGCCTGGGTCGGGCACTATTATCACTGGGCTCACCCGCCCACAGAATCGAAACTACCCTCACCATGCTGGCAACCCGCCTACATCTGGACTCACAGTTTTTTTCCACACCGACTGCACTGATTGCCTCCCTCGGGAATGAACGGCAAACGCACACTTACCTGGTACGGGTAGAATCTACAACTATCGACCTGGGCAAATTATCCGAGATACTTGGAGTGATGGATAAACTTTCCGATAATGACATCAGTATTCGCCAGGCCAGCATTGATGTTGCTGAGATATATAATGCGCCACCACGCTATGGCGCGTTACTTACCTGGCTCGCATTTACCCTGCTGTCTGCCAGTGCCGCCCTGTTTCTTGGTGGTGGCTGGTCCGAGGTCGTACTCGCGGCGCTGATTGGTTTCACAGTAGGAATGTTGAGCCTGGCTGGAAAATATAGCGAAGCGGTACAACGACTGTTTGTTCCTGTGGCGGCAACACTGGGTTCGATAATTGCAACGGTGTTTATTGCAAGGTATCCCGGCACAGACTTGATCACTCCAGTGATTGCCGGATTGATCATCCTGATTCCCGGCATGGACCTGACGGTAAGCACCCGGGAACTGGCCAGCGGTCACCTGGTATCTGGCAGCGCACGAATTGCCGGTGCACTAATGGTACTGATGACCATCCTCTTCGGGCTTGCCGTCGGTAATTATATTGGCGTGCAATTCAGCGGTCCGGCTATATCCGGACAAGCGGTTGCGGTGGCAACCTGGATTCCCAATGCTGCCCTACTGGTTGTGGCATTTGCTTTTACTATTCTATTCCGGGCACGTCCGCAGGATGGTTTCTGGATTCTAATGAGTAGTTTTGTCTCTGTAACCGCGCTGAACCTGTCCCAGCAACTCACAGGCCCGGTTGCCAGCGCGGCTTTAGCCGCTGCCATTATTGGAACAACTGCTAACATATTTTCACGACTTACCAGGAAGCCCTCGGCTATTATTTATGTTCCCGGCCTGCTGCTGCTAGTACCAGGAGCCATGGGTTTCCGCTCCCTCAATCAGATCCTGGAGCACAATGTCGTTGCCGGACTTGAAGGTTTCTTCAATGTGTTTTTAACTGCTATCGCATTAGCCACCGGTATGGTGATCTCCTCAGTTCTGGTTCCTTCTAAAAATGAACTTTAAATTAAACACTAAGAAAGAGACAGGGCTTGATGAGCACTTTAATTGGCGACAGGTTTAATTAACCGTTATAGTTAGCGCCAAATAAAATCTGGATTCCAAATATGTCGCAGATCTATATTTCACATGCACACAGTTTCAGCAATGGAGAAGCCAGGCAAATCGCTGATGAAATTGCAGTCACCCTGGCTGAAAACTATTCGATAGATTACGAATGGGAAGATGACGTACTCTATTTTGAAAGGGGTGGTGTCTATGGCCAGATCGAAGTTGATGAAGATGCAATTCTGGTCCAGGCCGAGCTGAGTTTCCCGTTAAATTTATTACAGCATAGAATTGAAGCTGAAATCAATAAAGTGATGCAGGCACACTTCGTTGCTTAAGAAGACAAAAACCTCCCTAATATAGTTTGTCAATAAATGTAGTTTCCCGCTGACTGACTGCATGCAAAAAATAATCCGCATCCGGCATTTGCCTGAAAGCGCTAAGACCCTGTTCAAGAAAAGCCTGTAATTGTCCGAATCCAGCTGCCCGTGCGGGCATTCGCATCATTTTCAATAATCTCAGCAGGACGCCGTGATCTGCGACTTTCACCAGCGACTTACCCAGGCTTACTACCCCGCCAACCTGGGTGCGCCGATCCTTTTCAGCAACACACTGCCGATTGATATCGATATAAAGCCCAAGGTCCAGTTGCCCGACCCGGTTAATCTCCGGGTGCAAAGCCACAAGCGATTCAGTCATTTGCATATCCAGTTCTAAGCTATGTGCCTGGAACTCCAATGCAGCTGTCAGTGTATCCAGCATGGCTGCCGGGAGGAGCTTCACCATCACCGGATAGACTCGGTAAATATCCTGATTCCTGTCGACAAAACCAAAATCACCATAAAGTTCACTGAGGAAAAAATTAACCGCCGGCAAATAATCTTCCTGGGCGGTAAAGTCAGCATAGTCCTCAGTCATTCTACTGTGCTGCCATGCCTGGATTAGCTTGAATTCCTGCAACGGCCAGGCTTCAGCAAATAATGCCGTATTTAATCGACTGTTGTCTTCCAGTGTGGCCAGCAGGCTTTTTGCAGCGCTTGAATTTAGCTCCGCCCGTCGGGCAAACCAGTTAAGCTTACTGGACTTCATAAGTAGCTTAGCCAGCCAGGGCAGCAATAGCTTCCAGCAGTTCTTCTTTCTTGCGCCTGAAAATAGCCAGCGATTCTATATGCTGATAGCGAACAATATGCTGCTCATCCAGTAAAAAAACTGATCGCTTCATCCCCAGCATGCCTTTGCTGCCCCATTGGGCAGCAACTTTCAACTTCGGGTCACTAAGCAGGGGGAATGGCAGTTTATGTTTAGCCTTGAATTTTTTATGTGAGGCAACACTATCACCACTGATACCCAGCACCTGTACCTTCAGATCCTGAAAGTCAGATATTCCATCCCGGTAATCACATAATTGACTGGTGCAGACCGGGGTGTTATCTCCCGGATAAAATACCAGCAGGACTTTTTGCCCCTGCCACTCCTGCAACTGCCTGGACACACCCTCATCGTCTTTTAATTCAAAGTCAGGCGCCTGTTGATTAAGCATATCCATTTCATCATCCTCCAATAAAACCGGGGCACTCCGGCCCCGGTTGATATCGTTGTTGTAGTGGTACCCGCTTGAGTCATCCGCTCAAAGCTTGAAATAACTTACCAATGCACGCCTTTCATAAGCGTGGCAAATGCCAGTTGTTCCTGAGAAGCTTTTTCATCACCGGCCTTCTTACCTTTGGCGGCCGCAGAATCCGGGAACATACGGAAGGCAGAATTCATCACAACCTCCGTGACACTCGGGGCTACCATATGCAGTATCTGCACAAAGATACCCAGACGTGTAGCAATACGCTGGGGCTGGAAGATCACTGCATTTTTCACCATATCTGCAGCATCCTCAGGTGATATTGTTGGCACATTATCATACATCTTGGTAGGCGCAATCATAGGCGTTCTAACCAGCGGCATATTGATGGTGGTGAACTTGACCCCGGTATCATTATATTCTGCCGCCGCACAGCGGGAGAATGCATCCAGTGCGGATTTTGAAGCAACATAACCTGAGAATCGCGGCGCATTGGTTAATACTCCAATTGATGAAATATTAATAACATGACCCTTGCGGTCTTTCTCCATTTGGGGCAGGAAACCGAGGATTAATTTCAATGCGCCAAAGTAATTGAGTTGCATCAACCGTTCATAGTCATGAATTCGATCATAAGACAGGGCTATAGACCGGCGGATAGAGTGGCCGGCGTTATTTACCAGGAAATCAACTTTCCCATGCTCTGCAAGCACATCTTTAATCAGTTTCTCACAGCTGTCAGCATCAGCCAGGTCGGCGGTATACCAGCTAGACTTCCCACCTTCTGATTCGATTTCCTTATGCGTCTCGACAAGTTTTTCCTTACCCCTGGCAACCAGGATGACATTGGCACCTGCACGCGCCATCATTTCAGCTGTGGCTTTACCAATACCGGAAGATGCGCCGGTAATAAGGATGTTTTTATCTTTAACATGACCACGCAGGCTATGATCAATAAACAGGTCCGGATCCAGGTGACGTTCCCAGTAATCCCATATAACCCAGGAATATTCACGCAAACGCGGCACTGAAATTCCACTGCCTTTAAGTGCAGCTTCAGTTTGGCGATTATCAAAGCGGGTCGGGTAATTTACAAACTTCATCATATCCCGCGGTAACCCGAGGTTCTTCAGGATCTGGCTTGAAATCCTCCGAATGGGCGGGAACATCGCCAGCCCGGATTTAACCGCCTGTGGAATAAATTCAAAAATCCTTGCATCAATCCGCATCGACATCTGCGGTGCATGCGCGGCCTGGGCAAATACATTCAGGAGTTCGCCAATCCGCAGTGGCTTGGGATCAACCAGGTGGAAAGTTTTCTTATTCAGTTTTGCTTTGTGTGCGATATGATCAAGTGCCCGGGCAATGTAATCTACCGGTACCACATTAATCCTGCCGCCTTCAATACCGAGTGCCGGCATCCATGCCGGTAATGCCCGGCGCATTTTCTGAATCATTTTGAAGAAATAGTAAGGTCCATCGATTTTATCAATTTCGCCGGTTTCAGAATGTCCAATTACAATTCCGGGCCGATAGACACGCCATGGGATTGTGCATTCTTCACGCACCACCCTTTCGGCTTCATGCTTGGTCTTGAAGTAAGGATGGTCAAGTCCACGGGCTTCTTCGAACATATCTTCGCGAAAGACACCGGGGTACAGGCCGGCGGCGGCGATTGAACTCACATGGTGAAAGTTTTTAGCATTTACTGATTCAGCTAGCCTGACAGCATTGCGGGTTCCTTCAATATTGGCAATCTCCTGTACTTCAGCTCCGGCCTGGATGTCATAGATCGCCGCCAGATGGAATACATGCTGGACCTCACCATCAAGTTCACGTCGCTTTTTGGGGGTGACACCAAGAAAAGATTTACCCAGGTCACCGGTTACCGCTTTTATTCGTTTACTGTGCTCCGGCCAACGGCTGCTAACCAGCTCCTTAAATTTCTTTTGGGATTCCTTGCGGACCAACACATGGATAGTGCCCTTGCGTTTGACCAGCAGGTCAATCAGGTTGCGACCGATAAAACCAGTACCGCCAGTAACAAAATAACTCATTCAACTTCCCCGTAATAATTAACTTGACTATTAAGTATGCCAGAATCCATCTGCTTTGTGCTAAATCCCAGTGACTTATAGCTCCACAACACTGGTCTTATTCTATAATCATAGGCAAAATGATAATTCAGCGATAACAGACCCAAAGGAAAATCGTAATGTCAGAAAAAAACAGTGTAAACAAGGGATTATTTGAACAGGCACAGGCTGCTGTTCAGAGCTTAACTGAAAAACCTTCAGATGAGGCCCTACTGGAACTCTATGCCCTGTATAAACAGGCTACTAACGGTGATGTCAGTGGAGACAAACCTGGTTTTTTTGATTTTGTCGGAGCGGCCAAATATGATGCATGGGCTAAGTTGACGGGAATGGATCAGAATGCTGCGATGCAAAACTATGTTAGCTTCGTCCGCGAGCTCGGAGCTGAAGTTTAATCAGCAAATTTGTCAGCAACCATTGTGAGCAAAAAGCCCAACAAGACCCGCCAGCGGATACTTGAAACCAGCCTTGAGCTATTTAACTTACTCAGCGAACCGGCGGTAACGACGAATGCCATCGCAGATGAAGTTGATATCAGTCCAGGAAACCTGCATTACCACTTTCCGCGTAAAGCGAACCTGATCGATGCACTGTTTGCTGAGTTCTCAGAAAAAATACATGAAACCCTGGATCTTGCCCCCAAAGGCGGGTTTGATCTTGAAGGCTTCTGGTGGTTCCAGCACCTGTTATTTGAAGTAGTCGGTCAGTACCGCTTCATCGTCCGCGATATCAACAGCCTGATGGGGCGCTATCCTGAAATTGAAAAAGGCATGGATAAGCTGATGCAGCGCGAACGCGTGGTTGCTGCTGAACTGCTCTTATCATTACGAGAACAAGGCATTCTCGATGCCAGTGACCAACAGATTAGCACCCTGGTAGAAAGTATTGTCATCACCCTCACCTACTGGCTCTCATTTCAACGTCAGAACAGCAAGACACTGGATCTTGAAAACGAAGATATCGCAAAAGGTGTTTATCAGCTAATCAGCCTGGTTGCCCCCTGGATGCGCGAACCGGAACGCAGCCAGACCTTAAAGCATGCAGAGCTTTATCGCTGACAAAAAAAGGCCCGGACAAGCCGGGCCTTTCCTATTGCTTAAAGTTTAATTAAACTGCTTTTTTGAGTTCAGTTTCAACTTTCTTCAGGTCTGCCTTAACTGTTGTTTTAGCTTTGGAAACGGCCTTCTTTACTGCAGGTTTTTTCACCGCTGGTTTCCTGGCAACGGCTTTTTTAGGAGCCGCTTTCTTTGGCGCAGTCTTAACAGCCTTCACCGCAGTTGCTTTAACTTTACGAACAGTTTTCTTGGTAGATCGACTGACTTTCTTCGCATCAGTAGTAACCAGTTTGGCATCTTTCTTAACCGTACGTTTAACAGTACGAGTTACTTTTTTGGCGTCAGCTGCAATAGTTTTTGCATCTTTACTTACCATCTGGCTTACCCGGCCAAATTCCTGCTCGGTGATAGTTTTAACTTTTTCAGCCAGTTCCTGTACACGATCAGCGAAAGCTTTCAGGTCATCAGCAGTAGGAACACCCAGGCGACCTAATACACGGGTAACGCGTTCTTCAAATACATTTTCCATGCGATCCCAGTTCTGGGTAGCCTGTTTGCGTGCTGAACTGACCCGATTTTCGAGGTTATCACGGATATCATCGACGCTGTCTTTCAGATCATCAACGGCATTTACTGCTGCATCGCGAGTTTTCTTGTCAACTTTAGTGCCTTCTTTAACCAGGCTATCAAACAATTGACCACCAGCATCCACTGCTTTGGCACTTTCTTTCTGTGCCATTGCAAATGCACCTAAACCAGCCAGCCAGATTTCATTGGCAGAATCGAGGATCAAATTGCTCTTTGCCGCTTTACTTACATTTTTCTTGCTCAATTTTTTCTTTAAAATTTTCTTTTTAACAGCCATGACAGCCTCCTTAAATTAAATGAATTGTCTTCATCGACAGACATAGGATACGGATTAAGTCTAGAGTGATCACACTAAAAACAAAGAAAGTTTTCCTTTCCCGGCACAATATCTAAATTAATCCGGTACAATAAACAGAACCTTACATATTAATATTTACTATCAAGGACTTACGCATGCCAGTTAATACAAGCCAATGGATCGAATTTCCCTATGACACCTATTCTTATGCCGGTGAGGAGCTAGAAAACAACTGGGAACGCCTGCATCTGGGTGATTGTGAACCCTGGCCTGAAAACCCGGACGTACAACAGGCCTGGCGCCACTATCACCAGGGAGAATTCGCTGCGGCTTATGAACTGGCCAATAAAATTGGCGAAGAAGGACATGTTGTCGCCAACAAGGCCTGCGGGATGTATGCCAATCACCTGGAAGAAGATGATAACCAGCGGCAGGCCATGTATGAAGATATTGTTGCCCGCGCAGAAGCTGCTGCCTCGAGTAATCCAGGTGATGTCAATGCCTGGTACTTCCAGGGTTTTGCCCTGGGTCGCCTGAGCCAGTTGATTTCCATTATGGCGGCCTTGAAAAAAGGCTATGGCGGCAAGATTAAAACTGCCCTGGAAAGCACGCTGGAACTGGATCCCGCCCACGCTGAGGCGCATATTGCACTGGGCTTATACCACGCCGAGGTAATCGATAAAATCGGCAAATTTATCGGTTCGATGACCTATGGTGCTTCAGAAGAGGTGTCACTTGAGAGTTTCGAGCAGGCATTGGCACTGACCCCGGACTCACCGGTTGCCCACATGGAATACGGTAATGGACTTTACCTGCTCTACGGGGACAAAAGGATAGACGACGTAACCCAGGCGTATATCAATGCCGGAGAGTGCGAACCCTATGAAGCAATGGAAATCCTTGATCGCCTACAGGCACTATCCGAACTCGAATAGGCCTGCCAGCTAAACAATCGGCCTGGTAATCTATCAGGTCGCCTGCTCCCACATCAGGGACTCAACCAGTTGATGGTCCCTGTGGGTCAATTCCGGGAAATTAAGCGCCAGGTATAAAATCTTTTCGAATTCTGGACGGAAGCGGTTAATGATATCTTCCGGATCACTGACAATAAGCTTATCGGTTATCAGCCCGAAATAGACATTATCGTTATAACTTAATATCGATATTCCCATACCGATTTCACCATTCTGCGGCACCCAAAACATCATTTCTTCAACCTTAGTGCCAGCCATATACAGCGCTTGCTTAGGTCCAGGAACATTGGTCAATACCGCACTGGCTTTCTGGCTGATGGCATCGAGGAACGGTTTTTGTACCCAGGCTGGAGAAAGTCCCAGGGTTGCCATAACCCCGAGTGAGACCTGGGCCTGGTGTGATGATTTTAGTTCCACCATGCGTTCGTGGATTTTAGCTATACGTGCCAGGGGATTGCTTTCATCGACCGGCAGGGACAGGAATACCAACCCAAAATGATTGCCCAAATCCAGGGCATGCTCAAGCGGACGCAGGTTCACCGGAACCGTGGCACGAATTTCACCCATTGCTTCCAGGTCTTCACCGCGTTCGATCAGCCAGCTATTAATGGCACCGCTGACGGCTGCAATTAAGAGGTCATTTACGGTACAGTCAAGCGAAGCACAGGCTGCCTTGACCTCATTCAGGGGAATGGAGTCAGCCCAGGCAACACGTTTACGCGAGCCCATGGGACCTTTAAATACCGTTTCAGGATCATCAGGCAAGGCCAGCAGGCTAAGCAGTTCTTTGCCCATCGCACCCGCTTCTTCGGCATAATCGCGCAATTTATCTGGATGCTGTAACAGCTGTGTGCCTTCCTGCACGACCAGCTTGCTCATGTGGGTTATAAGGTCTATACCTTCACGCGCTGGTTCAATCAGACGGTTAAACAGGTTGTGTTCGGTGGCTTTACGTTTACGATAGCTTTGGCGATTTACTTTTCTTTCCGACTGCTCGGCAGCATCATCGGTCAATGAGAGCAGCACCTGGATCAGCGCTATTCCGTCTGCGATACAGTGATGGAAGCGGGTAACCAGTACATGCCCCCCCTGGTAATTTTCTATCAGGTGGAACTGCCACAATGGCCGGGTCGGATCAAGCGGCGTAGATGCCAGGTCACTGACAAATGCTTCCAGTTCTATCTTTCCGGATGCCCCCGGTAATGCCGCTTTGCGGATATGGGTATCGAGATCAAAATTCTTATCCATTTCCCAGCGTGCGCCATTGACATGCCGTACTGCTTTTTGCCGGAAACGCCGGAATGCAAGCAGGCGATTAATAATAACATCCCTGAATTTTTCCGGGTCAAGTGGGTCTGAAAACACCATAAACCCGGTGATCATCATCAGGTTATCCGGTTGCTCCATGCGCAACCAGGTAGTATCCACTTTGGACATGGGTTCGTTTTGTGCATCTGTTGATGCAGCTGTCAGGTAATTTTCCATAGGCCTATATCATCAGTATATTAATCAAGCCACAGAGGCCGCTGGTTTCTGTTCTTTTCGCTTGGCCTGGTCTGAACGCTGTAGTTCGAGTTTCTGCAAATAACCAGGTTCCAGTTCGGTAACATATTCACCGGAAAAACAGGAGGTATCAAATTGTTTAATTGCAGGATTACCTTCCCTGCAGGCATCTATCAGGTCATCGAGTTCCTGGTAGATTAACCAGTCTGCACCAATTTCTCGCTGCACCTCAAGTTCAGTTTTTCCATGTGCTATCAGTTCATTTGCGGCCGGCATATCAATGCCATAAACATTAGGATAACGAACCGGAGGCGCCGCAGAAGCCAGGTAGACTTTACGTGCACCGGCATCCCTGGCCATCTGGATAATCTGTCGGGAAGTAGTCCCCCGGACTATCGAGTCATCAACCAGCAGCACATTTTTATTACGGAATTCCAGGGCGATAGGATTAAGTTTGCGCTTTACCGATTTTTGCCGCTCTTCCTGCCCAGGCATAATAAATGTACGCCCGATATAGCGGTTCTTCATAAAGCCTTCACGGTACTTAACATCCAGTGCGTAGGCCAGGGGCAAGGCTGAAGTCCGGGATGTATCCGGCACCGGTATGACCACATCGATATCATGCTCCGGGCGCAGGCGCTGGATCTTAAGTGCGAGTGCCTCGCCCATGCGTAAACGGGCTTTATACACAGAAATATCGTCCATCATTGAATCGGGCCGTGCAAAGTAAACATATTCAAAAATACACGGGGTAAGCGGCTTGGCCTGTTCACTGGTATAACTGTGGATTTCACCATCAAGGGTCAGCACGATAGTTTCCCCCGGAGCTAAATCACGGATGGTTTCAAATCCAATAATATCCAGGGCTACACTTTCAGAGGCAATCGCATACTGTGTTCCCCGATCGGATTCCCGCTTGCCCAACACAGCAGGCCGGATACCGTTGAGGTCACGGAAACCTACCACGCCAAAGGTTGGAATCAGGGCAATTGATGCGTAACCGCCGTGACAGCGCTTATGCACACCCTCGACCGCCTTGAATAAATGTTCCGGACGCAGTTTATCCGGGTGCTGGTCCTGGATTTCATGGGCGAGGATATTTAACAGGACTTCAGAATCGGATTCAGTATTGAGATGGCGCCGGTCAGTTTCAAACAGTTCTTTTTTTAATGCATCTTTATTGGTGAGGTTGCCGTTATGAGCCAATGCAATTCCGTACGGGGAATTGACATACATCGGCTGGGCTTCTTCCTGCTGTGAACAACCTGCCGTCGGATAACGTATATGCGCAATACCCACATTACCAGTCAGTGGCAACAAACTGCTTTCATCAAACACATCCTTGACCAGGCCATTGGCTTTATAAAGATGGATTTTTCGCTTATCGAGGGTTGCTATACCGGCAGCATCCTGCCCCCTGTGCTGCAATGCGGTCAGCGCATCCAGCAGGACTGATGCAACACTATAATGACCAACGACCCCTACTATTCCACACACGATATTTATTCCTGTTATAGAGCTGAAAAACCTGAAAAATCGATGTTTATTCTATCACGATTCATTGCCCCCACTACCCTCTTCCTCCTCTCCACGAAGGCCCCTGACACCTGCATCAAGAAGAACATCAGCTGCAGTAGTTTCTTTATCTGCATCGAATGCTATATGCTCACGAACAGACTCCGGAACAAAACCTGCACTCCATTCTGCCAGTGGCACTAGCTTCTGAATGATTGGAGACTGCTGGAACCAGGGATCTTTCGGTAAGGGAGTAAACCCTGCCAGAAGCAAGAGTAAAATAACCAGCGCTAAACCACGAATAACACCAAACACTCCTCCCAGCAAACGGTCAGTGCCACTGAGGCCGGTTTTCTCAACCATTTGGCCAATCAGCCAACTGATTAAACCACCAATAATCAGTGCCACTAAAAACAACATGGCGAAGGCGATCGCAGTACGTGCAGAAGGGAGTTCAATTCCATTTTCCAGGAATGGTGTGAGGCTTGCGGTAAAAGTAAACGCAACCCAGAATGCAGCAGCCCAGATAACCAGGCCAAGGACTTCATGTAAAAAACCGCGAAAAAATCCGACAATTACGGATAAACCCAGGATTGCAAAGATGACATAATCCGGCCAATTCATTAGCTTTCCTTCACCATGCCTTTAATTTTATTTTTCTGGAATATCTCATCTCGCTGTCGAACTGCCTTGTCCCGGCTGATCATTGGTCCGACCAGGACTTTGTGAATGCTACCGCTTTGTTGCCTGTAGGCGGTATAGCCCTGTTTTTGCAGTTGCTGGACCAGTTTTTCCGCATTCTCCGGTTGACCAAAACTGCCAACCTGTACAACCCATCGAGTACCAGGATTGGCCACTGCAGTGTCAACAGCCGGATCATCAGTCATACTCTCCGGTGGTATGACTGTCGGGTTAACACCTTCAATCTGTTTGCTAATTGACTGTGCGGCAAAGCTGGCAGCGTTTCGGTCCGGGTAACCCTGTACCAGGACCCGATATAGTGTGGTCTTATTCCGCTTCAGAACATCAATATTGGCCTGGTAACCTGTGCGCCGTAAGCGTGCCATCAGTTTCTCGGCATTTCCCTGACCCGCAAAGCTAGCTACCTGTAATTTCCATTGCCCGCCAGTAGCCGGTAGCGCCGATGGTTCTGCCGCCATGCTTGCTTCTGGCTCTACACTCGCAAGCTGATCAGGTGCTGTTTCCCCCGCCGGCCTGGTGGTCTCTTCAGCCTGGCTATCAGTTACTATTTCAGCCGATTGGCGAGTGGCGGAGTTCAAAGGAACAATCACCACTCCTTCCCCTTTATCAGGCTCGCCAGGGTTTTCCCCCATGGGTGCAGGGATTAATTCAGTCCCGGCAGGCACAGTTTCATTAACTGGCCCGGTCACAGAGGACTGTGGTGATGACTGATGTTGTCCGATCGGTAAACGCCGGGTGGGAAAATTGACCACAGGCTGCTGTGGCAGTTCTATTCGTGACTTCTGCTGTTGCTGGCGTTCACCATCCAGCAACATAGGCAGGAAAATAATCGCCAGCGCAATAAGAATGATTGCACCGGTTAAGCGTTGTTTCAGCGCCTTATCCATACGCGATTTTTCTCCAAGTTATAAAACGGGTCAAATTACTATAGACGGAATGATGATAGTTTACTCATTCCAGTACCGAATTGCCTGCTCCACCGTTAAAAATGAACCAAAAACTAAAATCAGGTCATCTGTTGCAGCCAGTTCTGAAGCTACTTGCAGCGCAGTCGGAACATTCGGGTAGCAGTGATGCGGCTGCTCGAGGACCCTGGTAACATTTGCCTGCAATGATTCAGCTGTCTGTCCGCGTGGGCCCTCCAGCCCTGCCAGGTACCAGCCAGCAACCCACGGATCGATTATCCGGCCAACTTCTACGCTGTCCTTATCCTTAAGCATTGCACACACAGCCCATGTCCTACCTGTATTTTTGCGCGATTTCAACCAGGCAACCAGGACTTCTGCTGCTGCCGGGTTATGGGCTACATCGACATATATATCTGGGCTGCTAGAAATTTTCTCCAGCCGTCCACGCAACTGCAGCTTATTGAATTCTGATGTCAGGCTAGCCATATCCAGGCATAAATTTCCTGCAACAGCGGATAAGGCACAAAATGCTACTGCGAGATTATCATTTTGAACCGGGGCTGCCAGTGGCGATGTGGGAAGTACCTGGTCATTAAGCTCAGATCTACAATTGATTTTAATTTCAGCGACGTTAAGGTCCTTGCGCCAGTCAAAATCAGCACCTAGCCAGCTGACACCCTGCCCGCTTACAGTAACCGCATCCACCAGGCCAGGTGGTGGTTCACGTTCACCAATAATGATGCTTTGCCTGAAATTGGGATTATTTCTTAAGCAGCGAAAGATTCCCGCTTTCTCCCGCGCAATTTGATCAAGGGTATCACCCAGCCAGTCCTGGTGATCGAGGGCAATTGAAGTAATGACCGCACAATCGGCATCTAATATATTAACTGCATCCAGCCTGCCGCCAAGACCAACCTCGAAAACAGCAACATCCAGTAGCTGATCTGCCAACAGCAATATACCGGCCAGGGTAGAAAACTCAAAATATGACAGTGAAATATCTGCTCTCGCAGTTTCAATGCGGATAAACGCCTTGCAGATAGCCTCACTGCCTGCCCATTGCCCGCAAATACTGAAACGTTCATTAAAAGTAAGCAGGTGCGGAGATGTGTAACTGCCTGCCTTAAGTCCGGCTGCCGTTGCCAGGGCAGTGATATGCGCCGTGACCGAGCCTTTACCATTGGTTCCGGCAACAATAATAATTTTACCTGCCGGGCATGGGCTGTCCAGTCGGTGATATACCTCGGCAACCCTTTTAAGTCCGAGGTCTATTTCCTGCGGGTGCAAGTGTTCAAGATAGCTGAGCCAGTCATCAAGTTGCCAGCCCAGTTTACTGCTCATCAAAAATACTTACCCGGCCTGCCTCTTCAGCTGGCAGGCAATTGTAAGTTTCTGCAGTAACTGACTCACTTGATGGCGCATTTCACGGCGGTCAACAATCATGTCGACAGTTCCCTTTTCAAGCAAAAACTCAGCACGTTGAAAGCCTTCTGGTAGTTTCTCCCTGACTGTTTGCTCGATTACCCGCGGACCTGCAAAACCGATAAGCGCCCTGGGTTCAGCAATGTTAATGTCACCCAGCATCGCCAGGCTGGCAGTCACTCCACCAGTTGTCGGATGGGTTAAAATCGAAATAAACGGTACGCCCTGCTGTGCCATTCGCGCCAGCACGGCACTGGTTTTCGCCATCTGCATCAGCGATAGCAGACCCTCCTGCATGCGTGCACCACCGGAGGCGGAGAAACAAACCAGTGGTATCTGGTGGTCAAGGGCATATTCACCGGCACGGGCAAATTTTTCCCCAACAACCGACCCCATAGAGCCGCCCATAAAAGCAAAATCGAATGCGCAACAAATCAAAGGGTTTGTTTCCAGCGTTCCATTGATAACGATTAATGCATCTTTTTCCCCGGATTTTTTTTGTGCAATATTAATTCTGTCCCGGTATTTTTTACTGTCGCGGAATTTAAGCGGATCCAGCGACTGCAAGTCTGCAAATAGTTCGCCCTGTCCTTTCTCGTCGAGGAATAACTCCAGGCGTTTGCGTGCCCTGATTGGCATATGGTGATCACACTTTGGGCATACATTCAGGTTGCGTTCAAGCTCCGGCCGATAGAGCACAGCCTGACATTCAGAACATTTCCCCCAAAGTCCTTCGGGTACATTCCTCTGCCTGGCATTCTGGCTTTTCTCCGTACGGATACGGGCGGGCATTAATTTTTTAAACCAGCTCATTTATCTTTATCCCTTGTTCTTGTCAGTACATATAAGCAAATAATGCCCGCCTATTTATGTACATTGTCCATTGCTGTACGGATTGGCGCAAGAAAAGATTTCACAGTATCACAAGCCTGCTCACTGCTGCTGCACTCTGCCAGCCTGGTTACCAGTGCGCTGCCTATGACTACAGCATCCGCGACCTGGGCCCATGCTGCAGCACTTTCTGCATCCTTAATACCGAAACCTGCGGCTACCGGCAAGCCCGAAAGTTCGCGCATAGTATCAATTCGCTGTAGGCTTGAAGCTGTCTCATTGTTACTGCTCCCGGCACCGGTAATACCTTTCAATGCCACATAGTAAATAAAGCCGCCAGCATTTTTGGCGATCAGGCGCATACGTTCAGCAGTAGTAGTCGGTGCTACCAGGCGGATCATGGAAATATCAGCTTGCTTAAGGCAGGCTTCAAATTCTGATGATTCTTCGGGCGGCGAGTCGACAACCAGCACTGCATCCACACCAGCCGTTGCAGCTTTTGTCGCGAATACAGAAAAAGTCATCCGGTAAAGTGGGTTTAAATAA
Organism: Pseudomonadota bacterium; assembly: GCA_015222805.1. Lineage (GTDB taxonomy): Bacteria > Pseudomonadota > Gammaproteobacteria > Xanthomonadales > SZUA-36 > SZUA-51. The sequence continues at coordinate 34,866 of JADFVZ010000061.1, read as the reverse complement.
CCCATTAAGACTACCGGCGTGTTTTGATTGTTTTGGCGAAAACTATGCACATTATCCAGCACTGTAGTTAAACTGACGCCGCGTTCTATAGCGCGTTCACTGGATAACTGGATCACCGGTCCGTCTGCCATGGGATCTGAGAAAGGTATTCCGAGCTCGATAATATCTGCGCCTGCATCAACCAGGGCATGCATGATATCGACGGTAGTATCTACCGATGGATCACCGGCGGTAACAAAGGGAACCAGTGCAGTTCGCCCTGTAGTGGCCAGCGTATCAAAACATTGCCTGAGGCGATTCATCCGGCTCATAATTCAATCCCTTCAAGCTCTGCAACAGTATGCACATCCTTATCGCCACGACCGGATAAATTCACCAGCACCAGTTTATTGGTCGGCATACTTGCTGCCAACTTGACTGCATATGCAACCGCATGGGAGCTTTCAAGAGCCGGCAGGATTCCTTCTGTGCGGGTAAGCTGGTGGAATGCCGCCAGGGCCTCCTTATCGTCAATAGCAACATATTCAGCACGACCGGTATCTTTCAGCCAGGAGTGTTCCGGGCCTACCCCGGGGTAATCCAGCCCGGCAGAAACCGAATGGGTGTGTAAAATCTGTCCGTTATCATCATCCATCAGGTAACTCTTATTACCGTGTAGCACACCGACACGACCAGCCGTTAAAGGCGCTGCATGCTGTCCGGTTTCCAGTCCCCTGCCTGCGGCTTCAACGCCGAACATTGGCACATCAGTATCATCCACAAAGGGATGAAATAACCCCATAGCGTTCGATCCACCACCAACGCAGGCAACCAGGGCATCCGGCAGGCAACCAAATTGCTCCTGCATCTGGCGCCGTGCCTCACGGCCGATAACTGAATTAAAGTCCCTGACTAATTGGGGGTACGGGTGTGGACCGGCAACCGTGCCGATTATGTAGTAGGTGTTGTCAACATTGGTAACCCAGTCTCGCATGGCTTCGTTGAGGGCGTCTTTGAGGGTGGCTGAGCCTGAAGTTACCTCCCGGACTTCAGCCCCGAGCAGGCGCATACGGTAAACATTAATAGCTTGCCGATGGATATCAACTTCACCCATATAGACCACGCACTGCATACCCAGTCGTGCAGCGACAGTTGCACTGGCTACACCGTGCTGCCCGGCTCCTGTTTCGGCTATAACCCGGCTTTTACCCAGGTAACGGGCCAGTAATGCCTGGCCAACTGTATTGTTTATCTTGTGCGCACCCGTGTGGTTAAGGTCTTCACGCTTAAGTAAAATTTGCGCACCGCCAACTTCTGCGGACAGGCGTTTTGCATGATACAGGGGCGATGGGCGACCGACATAGTGACTGAGGTCATAATCAAATTCAGCCAGGAATTCGGGGTCTTTACGCAGTTTTTGCCAGGCAAGGTTAAGGTCATCGAGGGCCGCCATCAGGGTTTCGGAAACATATTTTCCACCGTAGCCACCAAAATGCCCTGCGGTATCAGGTCGATAATCCAGATTAAATACGGGTAGCTCTGACTTCATTACAAAACCTCTTCATCAGTTGAATATCTTTCTTTGCGGGTGCCGCTTCGACACCACTGGATACATCTACAGCCCAGGGTTTTACCTGTTCTATTGCAGTACTAACATTATCACTATTCAGACCACCCGCGAGAATGATTTTTTGCATTATTTGTGGTGCTGCCAACCAGTCAAATACCTTACCCTGCCCCCCCTGTTCACCAGCCGCATGACCATCCAGCAACAGGGCACAGGCATCCGGCCAGGCATCAAAGAGCGAAGCCGGTTTTTGTTCGCCACCCATGGCAACTGTTTTTATCCAGGGGAGTCCGAATTGCCTGCATTCATCATTGCTTTCAAAACCGTGAAACTGCAGCGCCGTTAACGGCACCTGCTTACAACAGGCACTGACAGTTTTTGCAGATGCATTCATAAAAAGGCCTACAAGTTGAACCTCAGCGGGTACCATTTCTGCCAATATCCGGGCCTGTTCAAAACTGACACAACGGGGGCTGGCCGGGACAAAGACCAGGCCAATAGCATCAGCACCTGCTCCAACAGCCGCCTGGATATCAGTCGATCTGGTCATGCCGCAAATTTTGATTTTTACATTCATCTGGCCACGTTAACCATATCGGCCGGAAAAGCAGCAAGTGGTCGTCCAGGGAACCCGTACCTGGCTGGATAGCGCGGGCCTATGTAACTGAGTCCCTCGGGTGGTGCAGTTTTTCCCGCCGCAGCTCGACTCCGGTACTGCAGTATTTTCTCGATCCATTCCGGAGTTTGCTGGGCCCGGCCTACGGGGATTAACGACCCCGCAATATTCCTGACCATATGATAGAGAAAGGCATTGGCAGTGATATCAATTTCAATCAATTTATCGATCCGTTTTACACTTATAGCAGAAATTGTACGAACGGGATGATGAGCCTGGCAATGTGCTGCCCTGAAACTACTGAAATCATGTTTCCCGAGGAGGAAATTAGCCCCCTGCTGCATTAATTCGTGATCCAGCGGGTAACGAACCCAGGACTGTTGATGGCGTCCAAGCGCCGGTCGGGTCCAGCGGTTAATGATGGTATATCGGTACGTGCGTGTAATTGCGCTGAAGCGTGCACTAAATTCAGCATCAACCTCACATGCCCACTGCGCAGAAACAGAGTCTGGCAGGCTGACATTACATCCGAGAACCCAGGAACGCGGACTTCGCCTGACATCGGTATCAAAGTGGATTACCTGCTGTACTGCATGCACACCGGAATCGGTACGCCCGGAGCAGACAACCTTTATAGGCGCATCTGCCACTTTTGACAGTGCTGCTTCAACGCAGTCCTGCACCGATGGTGCATGCGACTGCGTCTGCCAGCCACAATATGGCTGGCCATCATACTCAAATGCCATTGCAAAACGCATACTGCCCTGTTTACTGCCGGTAGTTGTGCTACTCGATTTCATCCAACATACCGCGGGCCTCGAGCTGTTGCCGCTCGCTGCCCAGGGTCATGATCTCATCGAGGATAGCCTGAGCCGCCGGCTTATCTTCCATCGCCAGGTATGCACGAGCCAGGTCTAGTTTAACTTCGATATGATCTTCAGAAAAATTATCTGCGGCTTGTTCTGAATCAGAATCGTCATCGCTCTCAAGTGAATCAAGAATTTCTTCTTCAGCACTGCCTGCAAAACTGTCAGCCTGAGAGGCATTAACGGGATCATCCTCAAGATGATCCAGCGCATCGTCCGAGGCAGCTACCAGGGCAGCCTTATCCGCTTCGACCTGATCCAGGAACTTCCTGATTTCTACAGCTTCAGTTTCTGCTTCAGCGTTACCTTCAAAATCAACCGTAGCAGCTTCACTACGTGCAAATTCTTCAAATTGCTGTTCTATTTCAGTATCACCCTGCTCAAGCACTTCCAGGATTTTTTTTGCATCGGCAGCCAGGCTGTCTTCCTGTGCCTTGTCACCACCCTTAAATTCAGCGGTTTCCTTTTTTTCCATAATTGAATCCAGGAAATTGGTTTCTGCCTGCGATTCTGCCGGGTCATTGTGCCGGTAACGGTAAACAAAAAAACCAATTCCACCAGCCAGTATCAATAAGATCAACCACCACCAGCGTTCCAACAGGCCTTTGTCTTTTTGCTCCAGCATCCGGGTACCTACCTGTTTCGGCTTCACACTTTCTTCAGCAGTCTCCAGCAGATCATCTGCATTTGAATCGGTAGCCATTTGCTGCTGCATTACAGCCAGCTCACTGTCATTCAAGTTTAAACCTTCACGCAGGGCAACTATTTCCGCCTGCATACTGTTCACCTTATCCTGAAGCTGGGTATTTTGTTGCTGGGCTGCAAGCAGGTCTTCCTCTGCCACAGACAAGCGGTTCTCAAGCTTGATACTGCTAGTTTCAGGTTTGAAATCGTTGCCGGAAGCCGAACCCGGGAGTTCATCTTCAATTTCTGCCAGTTCTTCTTCTGCCGGCGGAACCAATTCCAGTAGTCCACCGGTATCAGGCGCTTCAATTGAACCATCTTCAGCCTCATCACCACTATTTTCAGTTAAGTCATCCAGCCGATCGTCAGTGACCCTGGCAAGAGCATCGTCAGTTATTTCTGCTTCTTTTTCCGGTTTATCTTGAGCAGGATTGGCAGCAGGCTTAATTTCAGGTTCAATTGCCTGCTCTGATAACCTGGGCGGCGGGGCTGCCTGCGTACTTTGCTCACGCCAGGCTGAAATCTGGCTGCTGACAATCTCATTTGCTTCCCATACAGGAATATTGGCAATATCTTCAGCCGTAGGTAAACGTAAAATTGCACCCTGGTTCATCCGATTGATATCTCCATTGATGAAATCACCCGGGTTGAGGCGAACTATGGCGACCATAGCCTGGTTAACAGTCCCGTTGGCCTGCTTCCTCCAGTTATTTGCAATTCTCCACAAAGTCTCACCTGACTGTACCGGCCCATACTCACCAGGCTGCATACTACTGACCCTGGCTGCGGTGTGGCTGGAGGTTTTATCTACTGGTTCTCCTGCAGTAGTGATACCGGTTTCAGGCTTATCAACCCCAGCATTTACTTCAGGCCTACTATCATTTGCGGTTGCTTGCACGGTTGGCCTGGTTACTGTTTTCTTCCGAGGTGGAGCTACGGCAACTGTTGGCGGATCAAGAAACAGGGTGTATTCACGCAGCAGGTGTCCGCGCTGCCAGGAAACATCAACAGCAAACTGCAGGATCGGATCCCTGACCGGAACAGCGGAAGTTACTTCAATAACTGCTTTGCCGCGCCAGACTTTTGCTGTGAATGTCAGAGGAATATTCAGGCGGCTCTGGTCAAGCCCCATAACCCGGTAATCTCCTGCACTTGCGAGCCGGGCAGACACTGTACTGACCTGGTCAACAGGTACACCTAATAACTGTATGCGTGCATTTAACTTTTGGTTAAGGTAGGAATCCAGATCAATCCCACCTAGACCGGCTGCCCAGCTATTTGCTGAGCCTAAAAGCAGTAATAGCATGGCAATAAAACCAAATTTATTTTTGAGACTCATTTCTTCCTTTCCTGAATCATTATCATATTTCCCAAGGCCCAAGGTAACATCCTGGTATCAGCAGCCAAAAATAGGCATCAAGTTTACCTGTCCATGTGTCACGATTCCAGCATTTCCATGATTTGTACAGCATTCAGGGCTGCCCCTTTACGAATATTATCCGCGACCACCCACAGGTTCATACCCAGTTCCCGGCTGTGGTCACGGCGCAAACGGCCAACAAAGACAGGATCTTCCCCCGCCGCATGAACAGCTGGAGTCGGATGTGCGCTTGCATCCAGGTTAGGTACATAAACAACCCCTTCGGCTGAACCAAGCAACTCCTCCACCTCATCAAGATCAAAGGGATTAACAGTCTCCAGATGCACAGCTTCCGCATGACCGAAAAATACCGGAACCCGCACCGCCGTTGCATTTACAGCGATAGAATCGTCGGCAAATATTTTTTGCGTTTCCCAGTGCATTTTCATTTCTTCGCGGCTATAGCCATTTTCCTGTAGAACATCAATTTGTGGCAGGACATTAAAAACCATCTGTTGACTGAACTGTTTACACTCAACTTCCTGAAATGTTAGTTTTTGCATCGTCTGCCGGGCCAGTTCTTCCTGGGCTTTACGTCCAGCCCCGGAAACCGCCTGATAAGTTGCCACATCAATACGTCGGATGCCATATTTACGCTGGATGGGCTCCAGTGCCACAACCATTTGTATGGTTGAACAGTTCGGATTGGCGATAATTCCCGGTTGCTTAAAGTTTTTCAGCAGGTCGCCGTTCACTTCAGGAACAATCAGGGGGATCTCATCATTAAGGCGAAATGCGGAAGTATTGTCTATAACAGTACAGCCGGCGGCCACGGCCCGTGGCGCATACTTTTCAGAAATTGAACTACCGGCAGAAAATAGGCCGTAATCTACCTTTGAAAAATCAAAATCATCCAGACACTGAACCGTTAATTCACGCCGACCAAAACTGACCTGGCTGCCTTCTGACTGGCGAGAAGCCAGGGCAATAACCTGATCGGCTTTTAAGCCTCTCTCAGCCAGTATATCCAGCATCACCTCACCAACTGCACCGGTGGCACCGACTACGGCCAGTTTCAAATCACTTCTCATCTATTTTATTCACTATGTTCTTTATCTGTTTGTTTTGTTTTGTATTTTGCACTTTATTTCTTAGGCATTGATCCATCAACACCAGTGCCAGCATAGCCTCGACTATCGGCACCGCGCGAATACCCACACAAGGGTCATGACGGCCAGTAGTAATAATTTCCACTTCCTCACCCGCTATATTCAATCCGGTAACCGGAATCCGTAAGCTCGATGTGGGTTTGAAAGCTGTACTTACAAGCACATCCTGTCCGGAAGACACCCCACCAAGAACCCCACCAGCGTGGTTGCTGCAAAACCCCACCCCGTTATCGCCGGCCATCATGGCATCACGGTGCTCGGTGCCCTTTTGTGTCACTGAATCAAAGCCAGCACCAATCTCTACCCCTTTGGCTGCATTAATGCTCATCATTGCCGCAGCCAATTCCGCATCCAGCTTGCCATATACCGGCTCACCCCAGCCTGCCGGCACATTCCTGGCCAGCACATTCACTCGAGCGCCGACAGAGTCACCACTTTTACGTAGTGAATCCATAAAGGCCTCCAATTCCGGGACAACTTCAGCGTTGGGAGCAAAGAAGGGATTATCTTCTACTCCAGAAAAATTCTTAATTGTATCGGTACGAATTGGCCCCAACTGTGCCAGCCAGCCCTGGATTTCAATATTGTATTCCTGCTTCAGCCAGGCTTTGGCTATTGCCCCGGCAGCCACACGCATAGTGGTTTCACGGGCAGAAGCCCGGCCGCCACCGCGATAATCACGAATGCCGTATTTCTTCAGCCAGGTGTAGTCTGCGTGTCCCGGGCGAAACTGGTCTTTAATTTTGTCGTAATCCCTGGAACGAGCATCGGTATTTTCTATCACCAGGGCTATTGGCATACCTGTACTTTTACCTTCAAACACCCCGGAAAGAATTTGCACATCATCTTTCTCTTTCCGTTGGGAGGTATGTCGACTGCGTCCGGTAGCTCGCCGGATCAGCTCGGCTTTAATCATTTCACTATCAATGGCCAACCCCGGCGGGCAGCCATCAATTACACAGCCGATAGCGGGTCCGTGGCTCTCACCAAAAGTCGTCACCGCAAAGATTGTTCCAAATGTATTCGAAGCCATTTAATTTATTCCGCCTGCCTGAATCCAGTCACTGCCCGTTCGTTTAATCAGTTCCTGCATAATATCCTGTTTTGCTGCTTCTAAGTCATCTCTTTTCAAGATGAACACACCTTCCCCACCATGCTCAAATTCCAGCCACATAAAAGGAATCCGTGGAAATAGCGCCTCAAGTACAGGTTGAGTAGCCCCAACCTCACAAATCAGCACACCATCTTCCTCCAGATGCGTAGCCGACTCTGCCAAAATACGCACCACCAGGTCGAGTCCATCCTCACCACTGGTAAGGCCAAGCTTGGGCTCCAGCAGGTATTCTGCGGGCAAACCGGCGTACTCTTCATTTGATACATAAGGTGGATTGGTGACAATTAACTGGTATTTCTGGCCACCCAGTTCAGAAAAACCGTCCGACTGAACAATCCTTAACCTGTCATCCAGCTTCAACCGGGCTCGATTCTCCTTAGCCAGGCTTAATGCCAGCGGGGAAATATCTGCTGCATCTACCAGTACTTCAGGTAAATGCACCGCAATAGCGCAGGCTATACAACCGCTACCTGTACACAGGTCAAGAATCCTGCAGTTGCCTTCCAGCCGGACCCAGGGCTGGAAGCTCTCCGCAACAAGCTCGGCAATAGGTGAGCGTGGCACCAGCACATTACTGTCGACCTTGAAAGGCAAGCCGCAAAACCAGGCTTCACCGGTAATATAGGCAACCGGCATATGCTCTTCAATCCGCAGCTTGATAAAATCATCCAACTGAGCCAGGTATTCAGTATTTGCCGGGCTATCCCGAGTAATTTCCATATCCGGATAAACTTTGGCTATCGCTGCCTGAACCAGCCACAGCGCTTCATCCCTGCTGTTATCGGTCCCATGACCGTAAAAAACATCAGAGGCCTCCAGCTGTTGCCTGGTTTTTTCAATAGATTCACTTATATTCATCCAGCACAGTATAATTCAGCATCTGGGAAACTGTCGGACATATGAAGATAAATTTATGAGTAAACGTACATTTGCAATATTGCTGCTGGTAGCTGTTCTAGCTGCCGCAACCGGACTCTGGATGGGTCAGCCGGAAAAACCGGTAATCTCCGGTGGCAGCGCTACATCGATGAATAAGCTGCAGAGCTTAACTCAATATCCTCAAGCAAAAATTATTGCCGACTTCTCGCTGTCCAATAGCCATGGCCGGAACTTTAACCTCGACAGCCTCCGCGGTCGCTGGAGCCTGCTGTTTTTTGGCTACACCCACTGCCCTGATATCTGCCCCACTACCCTTTCGAGTATGGCTGCAGTTTACCGGCAGCTGGAAAAACAACTCCCGGCAGACAAACTACCATTGATAATCTTTGTTTCAGTAGACCCCGAACGTGATTTACCGGATCAGCTGGCCAGCTATGTGAAGTTTTTTGCCCCTGAATTCATCGCAGTCACTGGAGAACATACGCAACTTCAAGCCCTGACTCGCCAGTTGGGACTGCTGTATACGATTGAGGAGCATACCGAAGGTGCCAAAGACTATGCCGTTGATCATTCATCCGGCATTGTCCTGATGAACCCTGAGGCCAAACTGGTCGGACTTTTGGGGGCACCGCATGATGTGAAGCAGATCAGTATCGACCTCACTCAGTTGTTTTTACGTAAATAAACTACATATAGTAAATATGAAACAACTAAGAAACCACCATGTTTGATACCTTGCTAGCCCGCCTGCAGTATTTATTGCCGCATCACCTGCTGACCTGGCTTATCCATAAATTGGCGCGCATCCGCACGGTGTGGTTTAAAAACGCGATGATTCGCGGCATTGCCGGCCACTTTGGTGTTAACTGGTCTGAGGCCCTGCATCAAAGCCCGGATGACTACGAGCATTTCAATGCCTTTTTTACCCGCCAACTGAAACCCGAGGCAAGACCGCTGGCAAAGGATGAACACGCCCTGCTCTGTCCTGTCGATGGTGCGGTAAGCAGTTTCGGGAAAATACGCGATAATCAAATCTTCCAGGCCAAAGGCCATGATTTCAGCTGTGCCGCCTTGCTGGCCGATGAAGAACAGGCTAAAAAATATAATAATGGTGAATACATCACCATTTACCTTTCACCAAAAGATTACCACCGCATTCATATGGCAGTTTCAGGTGAACTGACAAGCATGAGCCATGTGCCCGGCCGACTATTTTCAGTTGCACCTTATACCGTTGATACCATTCCCCGGCTGTTTGCCCGTAATGAACGCAGCGTGCACCACTTTGATACCAGCCTAGGCCCACATGCCCTGGTCCTGGTTGGGGCGATGCTGGTGGCCAGTATGGAAACTGTCTGGCATGGGTTGATTAATCCACCACGGGCAAAGAAGTTAAGGCATTTTTCCTATCCGGCTGGCGAAGTCACGCTCAAGAGCGGTGAAGAGATGGGGCGGTTTAATATGGGATCAACCGTGGTGCTGTTGTTTCCGGAAAATACTATTCAATGGCAGAAAGATCTTCAGCCCGGTAATGTGGTAAGAATGGGGGAGCCCTTAGGCAACATCCATCATTTTAGCAAATAGTTAATCTGGTTAAAACCCATTTTCTGCAAACAATAAAAAACCGGGAGGAATCCCGGTTTCGTGTAAAACCATGACATTTGTTTCAAATCAAAACATAACACCGATTTCAAAGCTGAATGTATCAAAATCCAGCGAACCGCCCTTCAGGTCGAGGAACTCACGACTGTAAGCTGCTTTGGTATAAACAGCATCATTAACATCCCAGCGAACACCGGCACCGAGGTTATAAGTAAACTCAGTGGTGTCAAAGGTTTTCCAGTCGGTATAGCAGATATAACCCCACCATGGATCCCACCAGCAACCGGTCTGGGGCGGGCCATCTGCAACATTAGAGTCCAGGCGAGTCCAGCCAATACCGGCAACTACAAAGGGGGTGACTGGCCCTTGCATAAAGTTATAGGTCAGGTTGAACTGGTTTGAGTATACGGACATTTCGTGCTCGATAAACTCCGGGGCAGCGCCTATTTCATCAGCAACAATAACCGCTGTGTAATCCGGCTTGTTGGCCATGAATTTGTAAGACAAATTCCAGTTTGACGTGAGGTTATAACCGATACTAAACCCCCAGCCCACAGAACTGTCTACATCGAGTGCAGAACCGTGCCGGAAGCTTTCATCCAGGCTATTCTGGTAATTTAAAACAAAGCTGGCTTCCCAACGGTCTTCACGATCCTGGGCAAAAGCCGCTGTTGTGAATACCATCAGTAAAATGAGTAAAGAAATACGCTTAATCATATCTTGTATCCTGAAATAGATTTATTGTTACCCTGCGTTAACAACAGGGTGAGAACCATTCAATTTTACTATTAATATTGCCAATGTAATTGGGTGCTAATGACAGCCGCGCAATTATACTTAGGTGAATTCAGGTAATCAATCGAGGTTTTATAGGGGCAAGTGACTTTTATTTGATGCCTATAGGATTAAAACTTTTTCTCTTATACCAACACCATAGCCTCAAGCAAGCTGCTTACCTGCTGCATGGCAACTTCGAGCACAAGTTCCATTCCATCAATTGTTCCACCTTCAGCTAGTCCCGCCGCTTTGTTGGCTACAACGCATACAGCGGCGTACTCAATTCCTGCCTCGCGCGCGAGGGCAGCTTCGGGCATGCTGGTCATGCCGACAAGGCCACAACCATCAGCCTGGTATTTACGGATTTCCGCAGCCGTTTCCAGTCGCGGCCCCTGGGTTACCGCCAATGTACCGGTGGGCTGAATCTTTACCCCGGCTTTTTGTGCTGCCGTAAGGACCTGTTGCCGCAGGGTATTTGAAAATGGTTCTGCAAACTCTATATGGACAGGCGTTGAGAGGGCATCCTCAAAATAGGTCTGTGCCCTGCCCCAGGTATAGTCAATGAGCTGGTCAGCAAGTACCAGTGTGCCTGGTGGCATTGTTGCAGAAATTCCGCCCACGGCATTAATTGCCAGGATGCGGGTAACTCCCCTGTTTTTGAAAGCCATGATATTGGCTCGGTAATTGATACGATGCGGGGCATATCTATGATCATAACCGTGCCGGGGCAAAAACAGTACATGTGTATTACCCATGTGGAATTCAGTAAAACAATCTGAAGGGTCACCCCATGGGGCAGTATCAATCGGATTAAGCCTCAGCCCTTCTCCCAATTGATCGAGGCCAGATCCACCGATTACTCCCAGCAAGTCACTCATATTTCAAGGACACGGATCTCGTTCAGTTCACGCCAGTACTCATAGGCATCCATGCCGCAACCGAAGATATATACATCAGGCACATCTAGACCAAAGTAATCCAGCCAGTCACGTGACAGGCCACGTGTGTGCAGTTTACGCACCAGGGCCACACTGACAACACTTTTGGCTCCGCGGGCTATACACCAGTCACGAATAGCTTCGAGGGTGTAGCCTTCATCGTAAATGTCATCAAAAAGAATGACATCACGGCCCTCTACCGGCTTACTGGGTTTAGCACGGAAATCAATAATCCCGCCCTGGGTACCGCTTTCATAGCGGGTAGCATGCACATAATCCATCTGGATAGGGAATTTTAGCCGGGTTACCAGCCAGGCTCCCGGAATCATGGCGCCATTCATCACGCTAAGAAATAAAGGCTCCATACCCTCAAAATGTTGGTTCAGCTTGTCGGCAAGCCGGTCAACGGCTTGCATAACCTCATTATTTGCCACCAAAAGGCTTGATTTATCCAGGATTTCTTGTGCTTTCATATTGGTAATATTCCAGATTAATTAGTAAAGTCAAATAGAGCGCCCAGAGCTGGGGTCAGACTCAAATGCGCTCATCCTGATAAAAAACTCACTTTCAGGTAAATGCATTTGAGTCTGACCCCTTAGCATTCAGTGCTTCCAGGCTGGTTACCCACTGCCGATATTCAGAAACCTGTCGGGCATCATTCCGACTGACTAAGGAGCGTCCATAAAGTTGCTTTATGTGCTGGCTGGCATCAATAGTGCTTATGCTTACCTGATTCAGGTATTCGGCCGCGCTTTCCGCTTTACAGATCAGTACCAGGTCACAACCGCTATTCAGGGCAAGCCCAACCCGGGTGGGCATATCACCCACAGCACAGGCTGCAAACATATCCAGGTCATCGGATATTATCACTCCGGTATATGCAATTTGATCTCGCAGGATCTGTTTTAACCAGCGTTTTGAGTACCCTGCCGGATGCTCATCTATCGCCGGATAGGTTACATGGGCAACCATAATCGAAGCTAGCTCAGTGGATAATTCTGCAAAAGGCTTAAGGTCAGCTGTAAGTATTTCATCTGCCGAACGCTGGTCTATCACATCATCAAGATGGGAGTCCAGCTCAACTGATCCGTGCCCGGGGTAATGTTTGCCGCAGGCGGCCATGCCCGCATCGCGCATGCCGGCAATATAAGCGCGGCTTAAATCAATAACCTGGTCAGCATCAGCCCCAGGTGAACGGTCGGCAATAACGCAACTGCCACGGTCGAGATCAACGACCGGGGCAAAACTGAGGTCAATACCCAGGTCGAGCACCTCAGTGGCCATAACCCGACCATGCCGGTAGGCAAAATCGCGACCCTGGTCCTGATCGCTGCGGTAGATATCACCAAGTGCACGCAGTGGCGGCAGGCGGGTAAAACCTTCCCGCAGGCGTTGTACTCGCCCGCCCTCCTGATCAATAGTAATCAACAGTCGGGGCTCCCGTAGCGCCCTGATCTCTGTGCATAAATTGGCTACCTGTCCTGCACTGTTAATATTTCGTGCAAACAGCACCACACCACCTACTGCCGGGTGGCAGAGCAGCTTTTTTTCAGCTTCACTTAGCCGGGTTGAAGCGATACCAATTAACACAGGGCCCAGGGTGATTGCTGTTGTCCCTGTCATTTTCGGGTAAACAGGGCTATGGATTCAACATGTGCTGTATGCGGAAACATATCCATAACACCTGCAGCTTCAAGCTTGAAGCCATGTTCATTGACCAGTATCCCGGCGTCGCGCGCAAGACTGGCGGGATGACAGGATATATAGAGTATGGTTTTAGCACTGCTGGCTGCCAGGTGCGGCAGGATAAATTCAGCTCCACTGCGCGGCGGGTCCAACAGGACTTTTGTGTAAGCAGGTTTCAGCCACGCAGCTTGTTCAGGGCTTTCATTTAGATCGGCAATGAAAAAACTGGCGTTTTTCAACTGATTGAGTTCCGCATTTGCACGTGCCTTATTGACTAACTCGGTATCACCTTCGACACCGATAACCCGGCCGGAATAACGAGCCAGTGCCAGGGAAAAATTCCCCAGGCCGCAAAACAGGTCGAGGATTAAATCATCAGCTGTGGGTTGTAATACCTCAATCGCACGATTGATCATTTTGCGGTTCAGTTCCGCATTCACCTGGATGAAATCACTGGGTGAAAATTGCATCTTAATTTGATGCTCCGGGAGTTCGTAATACAGATTCGGCTGCGGCGTTCCTTCAAGTACGCTGATTGTGGTTGGTCCCTTCGGCTGCAGCAACAGGGCCAGGCCGGTATCTGCAGCAAACTGCCTGAGCTTTTCAAGATCCTCTGTACTGAAGGCTTCCAGGTTACGGATGATAATCGAGGCACCCTGTTCACCACCATCACCTGCTGCCACTTCAACCTGCGGTACCCGGGCATGAATTGACAGGCTGCGGATCAATTCAGACAATGCTTCAAGCTGATTCTCGAATCGCTGGTCCAGGATCGGACACTCGCGGCAATCCGCCACAAAGCGTCCATACTGTTCACGAAAGCCGACCAGCACGCGATCATCTTTTTTTGGTACATAGCGAACACTAAGCCTGGCCTTGCGCCGATAATGCCAGTGCGGGCCGGTCAACGGTTCCCAAACCTCTGCAGGTTCAACTTTGCCGATTCGACGCAAATTTTCCATCAGGGTTTGTTGTTTAAATTCTATCTGGCGTTTGGGATCCAGGTGTTGCAGGGCACAACCGCCGCAAACTCCAAAATGCGAGCAACGGGGCTCAACCCGGTCAGGGGATGCTTCCAGCACCTCTTCAACCACCCCCATATCAAATCTCCGGTGGGATTCAGTGTAACGGAAAACAACTGTTTCTCCCGGCAAAGCACCGTGGATAAACACGGCTTTGTCATTGATATGTGCAACCCCGCGACCATCATGACTGAGGTCAGTTATTTCGGCTTGCTGTAACTCTGTTGGTATTTTTCTACGACGGCGTCTTGACATTCTGTGATCCCGGAAAACAATGTGATTAGTCTGCAAACAGTGGAACTGTCGATAATTAGTACTGGTACTTTGTTGGCGCTATTTTACACACATGATCGGCATTTCGCCCATGCTTCTCGGAATTCTCTAGCAGAAAAATCGGGTAATTCTACCAATTGACAATTCACACAATGATCTTCACCATAGTTGCATAAATCAAAAAGAGGACCCCATGGATAAAGCCAGCCTGAAAAATATCAGCATCCTGATCGCCGATGATAATGAAATCAACCGTCGTTTTGTAGTACATGCCTTACGCGATCACGGCCCAGAAATTATTGAAGCTGAAAATGGTGCTGAAGCTATTTTACTAGCCAACGAACTGCAGCCTGATATCCTGCTGATGGATATCCATATGCCGGAAATCAATGGCCTCGAAGCGCTGCATAAAATCCACGAGTGGGGCAATAATAACGATTACAGACCACAATCAATTGCCTTAACTGCTGATGCCCGCGAAGAAGAACGGGAGCGTTTACTGGCCAATGGCTTTGATGCCTGGCTGAGTAAACCCGTGACCGGCAGGAATCTGGTAGCAGCCATAAATAACTTACTGACCAGCATGGACCCCAGCATATGGGACCGGATGGCAACGGGCACTGGTTACTATAAAGGGCTGGATGACGAACAGGCCTTAAGTGCGGCCCACGGAAGTTCTGAACTGGTTAAAACATTACGTGGCATTTTCGCCAGGGAACTGGCTGGCATTCCAGATCAACTAGACCTCTTGATGGTCTCTGGCAAGTATGATGAAGTAGCTGAACATATCCATAAACTCATAGCATCAGCAGGCTATTGCGGTGCACCCAGGCTGGCAGCGATTTCACGGCAGTTTTACACGGCGTTGCGAGAACGTAATCACCATGGAATTTCCTCAGGTTATGCCCGTTTTATGCAGGGTGCGGCCATGGTATATAACGAACTGCTTGATGCAACCTGAAGGGTTGTTCCGCTGAGGACACTCTGTTTAATTGAGAATCCAGCCGGCCAGGTTCAATAATTAATCAACAGCAAGCGAACAGCCCTCTTATATCAGTGTTGATTAAAGACTTTTAAACGCTGCTATCCTGTATTTGTGGGTTCAGAACATCCGTTCATGAAAGGATCAGATGTTTCTCAAGCAAGTAACGCTTTCATTTCACGAGTTGCTCTCTCCAAGCCTACAAATATAGCCCGTGCAACGATTGCATGCCCAATATTCAACTCAACAATTTCTTCAATAGCAACAACAGCCTGGACATTATGATAGTGCAGTCCATGCCCGGCATTGATTTGCAGGCCCAATTCATTTCCAAATTTGCTGGCCTCAACCAGTCGCAGCAACTCCTGTTGCTGGGCTGTGCCGCTACAATCAGCATAAGTACCTGTATGCAACTCAACGACCGGAGCACCTACATCAGCAGCGGCCTGCAGTTGCCGCTTATCCGGATCAATAAACAAAGATACCCGGCAGCCTGCCGCATGCAGGCGCTGCACAGCAGAAGCGACCTCTGCTTTATGACCACAAACATCCAGCCCTCCCTCAGTCGTAAGCTCTTCTCTCTTTTCCGGGACCAGACAGACATCCGCAGGGGCAACAGATTCGGCAATACTGACCATTTCCGGGGTGACTGCGAGTTCCAGGTTCATCCGTGTCCCCAGAGTTTTTGCCAATGCAAAGACATCAGCATCCTGAATATGGCGACGATCTTCGCGTAAATGGATAGTTATGGCATCAGCTCCAGCGAATTCAGCCACCCTGGCAGCTTCGATTATGTCCGGATAGCTAGTTCCCCGAGCCTGTCTTAATGTCGCCACATGATCAATATTGACACCCAGTAATTTGATCGGATTTTTTCTTATATCAGCAGATAGCGTATTCATAAATGTTGTCACCTTAAAACAAATTTTATTTTCTATAACAGCTTTCGCAGCATTTTCTGGCTTGCCAGTTCCCGTCCGCCAAGCTGGGTTTTAATCGCTGCCTGCAACAATCGCCTCATTTGTGGCAACCAGTGAGGATTTGAATAATCATCTATTGAGAGTGCTAGCAGCAATTCGCCGGAAAACACATCCCGACCTGCAGAACCGTGACAGCGTGTTGGCCCCAACCTGGGATCAAAAGTATAGTAATGCCCTGCTTTAACCAGTTCCTCTCCCTGTTGCCCAGCATGACATTGGTACTCCAGTGGCAAGGCAAACCCCAAAGACTGTAACAACTGTTTTTCAAAACGCCTTAGTGCAAGACGCGGATCACTTAGAGCGGACAACTCGTGAATTGCCCTGCCATATGCCTGATAGAGATCAATATCCGGATCTTCGTCACGACTCAGGCGCATCAATAATTCATTCAGGTAAAGCCCGCAGTATAGGGTAGTACCGCTTAACTCCGGCCAGCCAACATCCATATCCAAACCGGTTAAAGTACCTAATGCACTCCGTTTTGACCAGCTAAAGTCCAGCTGCCTGAATGGCTGTAATAATCCGCGCCAACGGGATTTAGCTGCACGTGCACCGCGCGCTACCAGTCCAATCCTTCCATAATCCCGAGTAAATACGTCGACAATACTGCTGGACTCACTAAAGGATCGACTGTGCAGGATAAATCCAGGTGTTTCACTAACCCGCATATAGAGCACCCATTGTAACAATAGTTATCATTATCTTATGCAGGGTGATTAATTTATTAGACTAAATCAATCAAAGCCAAAACGATCGAGTGCTGCCTCGTCATCCGACCAGCCACGGGAAACCTTTACCCACAACTTAAGAAATACCTTCTGGTCAAACAAAGCCTGCATTGCCAGGCGAGCACCTGTGCCTACCTGCTTTAATGCCGCTCCCTTTTTACCGATAACAATTTGTTTTTGACTATCACGCTCCACCCAGATGGTAGCCGATATCCGGGTGATTTCCGGACTGTACTCGAAGGCCTCAATTGAAACAGTAATCGCGTAAGGCAACTCCTGGTGCAAGCGTAGGGTCAGTTGCTCACGAATCAGCTCAGCAGCGAGGAAACGCTGACTGCGATTGGTGATTTGATCAGCATCATAAAAGGGGCGGGAAAACGGCAGGCGATCTTCCATATCCTGCTGGAAATCCTGTACACCCTTCCCCTTAAGGGCAGAAATCATATAGATTTTTTCGAATGGCTGGTCTCTACTCACAGATTCAACAAAAGGCAACAATTTGCTTTTATCTGTAATCAGGTCAATTTTATTCACTACAAGAACCGTTGGTCGTCCAGCCCTGAGTACAGCTTTAAGTGCATGCTCATCAGTTGGTGACCAACGTCCGGCCTCAACCAGAAAAGCCACCACATCGATATCCCTCAGTGCTGCTCTGGCAACCCTGTTCATATAGCGGTTGAGTGCTTTACCGGCTGAGTGGTGAATACCGGGGGTATCGACATAGATCGCCTGCCCGTGCTTACTGGTGTGAATACCGATAATTTGCTGCCGGGTAGTTTGGGGCTTGGCAGTCACAATGGAGATTTTTTCACCAATAATATTGTTCATCAGGGTAGATTTGCCCACATTGGGCTTACCTACCAGGGCGATATATCCGCAACGGAACGCATTATCTGAAGTATTTTCTTCATGCATTTGATTTAACTCAATAATTTTATCTAAATATTTAATAATCGATCAAGCATCAGCACTGCTGCAGCCTGCTGTGCTTTCCTGCGTGAACTGCCACTTGCACTAAAACTGACCGGGTCATCAACCAGGCGGCACTTAACTACAAACTCTTTTGCATGATCTGCTCCGGTCTCAGAAACTATTTTATATTCTGGAACTTCACGACCACGAGCCTGCAACCATTCCTGCAAGCGGGTTTTTGGGTCTTTAAGTTCTTCAGGATCAGGCAGGTTCGCAATGGTTTCACGAGTGAGCTCAGTGATTACCTTTACAGCTTCCTGATAGCCGCCATCCAGGTAAACTGCTGCGAACACAGCCTCCAGGGTATCTGCCAGAATTGATCGACGACGGCTGGTACCAGATTTTTTTTCCGCATTGCCGATACGAACATAGGAGGATAAATCCAGGCCAATAGCAATATCAGCCAGGGTTTCACCACGTACCACCCCAGCACGCAAACGAGTTAATGCACCTTCAGGCAGGTCCGGATGAAGATTAAAGAGTATTTCGGCAACCACCATGCCAACAATCGCATCACCCAGGAATTCAAGCCGTTCGTTATTGATCGGTCCGTGGCTACGATGAGTTAGGGCGAGCTGTAATCGTTGTGGATTTCTGAAGCTGTAATTCAGCCCGGGTAGGTCATTTTTAAGCACACAGATACCTGCAAGTAAGCCAGCAGGCAATTACTGCCCGAGAATCACACTATCATCAAAGTGAATAATAATATCGACGTTGCCAACCATCTGTTTTTGCACATCGTACTTGACCTGCAACGTCCTGCCATTAGTACGTATTACCTTAACGTGCCTTGCTTCAATACCATCCACATAGCTTACATACAGGCGGCGAAAAAACAGGTCCTTAATTTTCCCGGGAGTAGCAGTCGCAATACCAGATTCCTTTTGCACCCCTTTCATTGCCTGGAGAACCGAATAATGGTCAATATAAACAGGCACGATCTTCATACCCATAAAAGCTACAAAAACGGCAAGTGACAATACAATCAAAAAACCGATCAGCGTTATCCCCCGTTGCTGTTTAGGTTTTTGAAAAGAATGATTCTTCAATTTTTGCTGGTTTTTCATATATGCCTGGCTGTTTAACATGATATTTCCCCGTTTTGTCCTTATCCCGTCTCTATAATAGCTTGTTTAACGGATTGCTTCACCTATACGTGAGCGATCAACGCAGGCATGGGAATCAAAACTCATCCAGATATAAGTTGCCCTGCCCAACAGGTTTTCTTCCGGTACAAAGCCCCAAAAGCGGCTATCGTTACTGTTATCTCGGTTATCCCCCATCATGAAATACATTCCTTCTGGCACGGTAACACTTTGCTCCGGTGAATTACCCCAACCATTGCGAATCAGCACATCGTGCTCAACACCGCCGAGGCTTTCCATAAAACGCACTTCTCCGGAACGCGGGGTACCACATTTTGTATCGGCTTTACTGTAACTGCCCATGGCTTCCAACGGTACCGACTCACCGTTAATAAACAGGTGTTTATTTCGGTAAACAATCTTGTCACCGGGAACACCGATGACCCGTTTAATATAGTTGACTGATGGATCTTTTGGGTAACGAAACACTGCAACGTCACCCCGTTCGGGTTCCCCAACATCAAAAATCTTTGTATTAAGTAGCGGCAGGCGCAGGCCATAGGCGGATTTATTGACCGCAATAAAATCGCCTATGTGCAAAGTTGGAATCATTGAGCCGGATGGGATTTTAAAGGGTTCAAAAATAAATGACCTGACGATAAGGACCAATAACAATACCGGGAATAATGAAACCGACCACTCAATCAGCATGGGCTCGCTGTATTCAGTATTGGTCTGCCGAGCCTTCTCGACACGCCCACGCTTGAGGAATAACTTATCCAGCAACCAGACAGAGCCGGCAACCAGGGTGAGAATTGTCAGGATTTTAGCAAAATCAAAGTTCATTTGAACCCCTGTTATTTTTTCTTGTTATCAGTGCGTAATACGGCAAGGAAGGCTTCCTGGGGAATCTGTACACTTCCGACCTGCTTCATGCGTTTTTTCCCCTTCTTTTGTTTCTCCAGCAATTTTCTTTTGCGGGTAATATCGCCACCGTAACATTTAGCCGTTACGTTTTTCCTTAAAGCCTTAACGGTACTGCGGGCAATAATATGACCACCAATCGCTGCCTGGATAGCTATATCGAACATTTGCCGCGGAATAAGTTCACGCATACTGCTGACTAATTCCTTGCCACGCCGTTGCGACAGGTCCCTGTGGACAATCAGGGAGAGCGCATCAACGATTTCCGCATTGATTAAAATATCAACACGCACGAAGGGACCAGCATCAAATCGCAGGAAATGATAATCGAAGGAGGCGTAACCCCGGGAAACAGATTTCAGTCGATCAAAGAAATCCAGCACAACTTCGGACATCGGCAATTCATAATGGATAGAAACCTGGTTTCCGAGAAACTGCATATTCAGTTGACGACCACGTTTTTCTTCACACAGACCAATCACTGAGCCCACATAATCCTGCGGCACAAGTATATCTGCACGGATGACAGGTTCACGAATTTCATCGATTTTATTTATCGCCGGCAACTGCGCCGGACTTTCAAGGTGGGTGATTTCCCCACTTGTCTGCAGTACTTCGTAGATGACGGTTGGTGAGGTAGTGATCAGGTCTACATTGTATTCACGTTCCAGGCGTTCCTGCACAATTTCCATATGCAGCAAGCCAAGGAAACCACACCTGAAACCAAAACCGAGGGCAACGGATGTCTCCGGTTCAAACTGCAGTGATGCATCATTGAGCTGGAGTCGTTCTAGCGCCTCACGCAGATCAGGGTAATCATCAGCATTGGTTGGGAATAGCCCGGCAAAGACCTGTGGCTGGACCTCCTTGAAACCGGGTAATGCCTGTGCGGTAGGATTCCTTGCTAATGTCAGGGTATCACCTACCGGTGCGCCATGCAGGTCCTTGATAGAGGCAACCATAAAACCCACATCACCAGCCTCCAGTACATCCTTAACCTCACGCTTGGGAGTAAACACGCCTACCTGATCCACGAGGTGGTTTTGTTTGGTCGACATGACCTGGATCTTATCGCCTTTGCGCATCCGCCCGTCAACCACCCGAACCAGTGAAACCACACCCAGGTAGTTATCAAACCAGGAGTCAATAATTAGGGCTTTCAAGGGAGCCTCACGGTCACCTGTTGGTGCCGGAATCTTTTTTACCAGGGCTTCGAGAACAGCATTTATTCCCAATCCTGTTTTTGCGCTTACTTCAAGTGCATCGCTGGCTTCGATACCAATAATATCCTCTATTTCCTGCTTCACCTTTTCCGGATCAGCAGAAGGCAGGTCGATCTTATTCAGCACCGGCAACACTTCCAGCCCCAACTCAACCGCTGTATAGCAATTAGCAACACTCTGGGCTTCAACCCCCTGTGCTGCATCTACTACCAGCAGCGCACCCTCACAGGCGGCCAGGGAACGGGAAACTTCATAGGAGAAATCAACATGCCCGGGGGTATCAATAAAATTCAGCTGAAACACCTGGCCATCTTCGGCACTGTAGTGAAGGGTTACACTCTGGGCCTTGATTGTGATGCCACGTTCGCGCTCGATATCCATACTATCGAGCACCTGGGCTTCCATTTCACGTTCACTGAGACCACCGCACACCTGAATAAATCGATCAGCCAGGGTGGATTTGCCGTGGTCAACATGGGCGATAATGGAGAAATTACGTATGTATTGTTGGTCCATCTGAAGTCTATTCAATATAAAAAGCCACCGGCCCTGCACTAAACAGGCACCAGTGGCGTTTGATTTGACCGGCAATCATTAACTCGGCTTACGCCTTGGCCGGATAAAACCTGATTATACCCCAGTGGTGCGAGGTAATTCAGGTATTAGGCCTGGAATTATTTAACTTCCGTCTGGTAGGCAACAAAATTAGGGCTTCCGTTGCGCACGACCAGCAAAGCAACGGTATCACCTGCCCTCACAGATTTAACCAGCTTGTTAAAATCTGCCAGTGATGAAACCTTGCCCTGATTGACCCGCATAATAATGTCACCCTGGCGAATACCGGCACGCCAGGCAGCTTCACTCTCGACTTCAGCCACCAGCACACCACCTTTCGGTAGTCCGCCCTGCCTGCGCAGGTTTTCATCGATTCCACTGACCATCAAGCCAAGGGTATTACTCAGGCCAGTCCCGGTTGCGGCATCGTCCTCTGCCGCTACTGAATCGGTCGGCAATTCATCCAGCTTCACATACAGTTTTTTATGCTTGCCCCAACGGTTGTATAACAGCTGTATTTTCGTATTTGGCGGCGTCGCACCAACAAGGGGGGGCAGTTCGGAAAAACGCTCAATAGGCTGTCCATTGAATTCCAGAATAACATCACCGACTTCCAGTCCTGCCCTGTCAGCAGCACTGCCATCTTCAATCCGGTTAATCAGTGCACCTCTAGGGCGGTCCAGCTTCAGGACTTCTGCAAGTTCAGTTTGAACACCTTCGATACCAACTCCGAGTAGACCGCGTGAAACTTTTCCGTGATCCCGCAACTGCTCAATCGTTTGGCTAGCCACATTAACCGGGATCGAAAAAGACAGTCCAATATATCCTCCACCGGAACTCAGTATCCAGGAATTTACCCCGACAACCTCACCTTTCAGGTTGAGCAGTGGCCCCCCGGAATTGCCACGATTGATGGCAACATCAGTCTGGATAAATGGCACATACTGCTGCGCTCCATTTGCCCGACCCTTAGCACTGACGATACCGGCGGTAACACTCTGTTCAAACGAAAAGGGTGAGCCAATTGCGATCACCCACTGGCCGCGTTTGAGCTCATCTGAATCACCCAGGCTTAAAATTGGCAAATTACTTGCGTCAATTTTGAGCAAGGCAATATCACTCAGTGCATCTGAACCAACTAATTTTGCTTCAAACTCACGGTTATCTGCCAGTTTGACAACGATCTTGTCGGCATTTTCAACCACGTGATGATTGGTAACCACATAACCATTTGCAGAAATAATAAAACCTGAACCACCACCCTGCCGTTGCGGGCGGAAGCGCTGTTGCCCAGGCTGACCCTGACGCGGATCAGCGTCGCGGCCACGGTGTTCTGGAATATTGAAAAACCGTTTAAAGATTTCCGGCATTTCTTCCTGTCCACGGCTGGCGGGCTCACCGTAAAGTGTCACGGTTACGCTGACCACTGCTGGTGAAACTTCCTCAACCAGGTCAGTAAAATCGGGTAAACCAGGGCTTACCACAGCATTCGATACCACGGGAAATAGAAATAAAAATACCAGCAGCATTGTGAGTTGGGGGGAAAATCGTTTGGGCATTTAACAATCCTTCTTAATAGTTAATGAATCGACTCAATATGGGCAGCATCGGGATAGGAAAAGTTCAATCAGGGGAGAATAAATTTCAGCACTGAACTCAAGCCTTATTGTTAGAGCATCCAGAGCCTGGCAATATGGACAACAGGCGTAATTGCCTGACTCCCTGCAACATTGATTCTGCCCGCCTGCGAATCAGCAACAAAGTAACCGTTGCAGCCAGGACGGCAGAAAGTAATACCAGTATATCAATTGTAAAAGCACTGGCACCAGCGGCTCGCGTATTCAGGCCCCATTGAACCAGGCCCGCAGCCGCAAGTCCGAATAACAGTGGCAGGCCAAACATCACCCCGGTCCAACGCAGGAAAAAAACATCCGGCAAGCCCAGCATAACCTGCTGGCCAACAGCAACACGGGGACTGTCAGTTAAAATTGGCACTTCCAGGGTTACCGGCTTTTTAGGCACCAGGCGGGCAAATATGCCACCGCCACAGCCCTTGCCTGACTCGCAGGTGGGACAGCCGGTTGTTGCACCGACACGCACATAGGCATTTTCAGCCTGCAGCCGAACCACCTGCCCTTGCTGCTCAATCACCCCATTAGCCTGTCGGCTTTGATCGATCGTAGCGAGGGAAAACAGTAGATCATGTTAAATCCGGCAGGCTCCCAGGTCAGCATCCAGAATTCATCTTACTGCGAATTCGCATCTGCTGTAGTTTTCTTGACTGCTTTTCGTAACTGTGGTGCAAGCAAAATGAAACCACTTAACGTTTGCGGTTGGGCAAGAATAAAAATTGGTCGGCCTACATCACCTTCAAGCTGGTTATCCCTGAACAGATATTCTGCTGTGGTCGTTTCGCTATTACCCGGAATAAGCGGGTAAGTTGAACTCATTCCACCGGTGGATACGCCACTGGCCGGCATTACCATTCCGCTGGCTGGGGTAATCAACGGATTTTCGGGGGTAACAAAGTCTGGACGTCCGGCCGTTACAGCCAACGCCTGTAAATCTGCGGATATGGCAGGAGAACCCTGATCATTCAAGGGTTGCTCAAGCACCGAGGTCACTGCAACAAATGCCACAGCAGCTGTCATCGCCAGGCCGAGTACCGGTTTGAACCAACGATTACTGTTTCCAGCCTGTTCAAGTACAGCACCAGTTGCAATATCAGCCTCCATATCTGCACATCGCTGGCGGATGCAATCACAGAATTCGCTGCTCGATAAATGTACATCTTCGCGGCAGATAACATCCCGAATCAAGTGATAACGCTGCCATTTCTGACCCAGGCTATCCTCGTGGCTTATCCGGCGCAGCAGGAACACACTAGTATCACTGGGCATTTCGCCATCCATAAATGCTGAGAGATCTTCCGTCTGAAAACCTTCAGGGAAATTATTATTCTGCTTGTTCATACCATTCTCTGTCCTGCAGTTTCTGCCAGGAGCGTGTCGGGTTTGACCGATCGTAACGAGGGAAAGCATATTTGAGCCAGGTTTTTCGATCTTTTAAGTATAATATGTTATCGCGTGTAACCTAAAAGAGCGGTAAATCTGGCCAAACTCGGCTTTTCCGCAGTAGATCATGTTAAATCCGACAGGCTCCTTACACTGCTTTGTTTCTCTAAATCAATCATTCGATAATAACGGCTCGAGTTTTTCATCAATCGCCTCACGGGCACGGAATATCCGCGAACGAACTGTGCCAATCGGGCAATTCATGGTTACCGCAATATCCTCATAACTCATGCCATCCATTTCACGTAACAGGATGGCGGTACGTAAATCTTCCGGCAACTCCTGGATGGTCGAGTTAATCATCTCTGAAATCTCTTCCTTCAGCAGTTCACGTTCCGGAGTATCCCGGTCTTTTAACCTGGTATCGGTCGCATACTGCTCTGCGTCGTGGGCATCTACATCTGATGTCGGCGGCCGTCGCGACCGGGAAACCAGGTAATTCTTTGCCGTGTTAATGGCAATCCGATACAACCAGGTATAAAACGCACTGTCACCGCGAAAGCGTTCAATCGCACGGTAAGCCTTAATAAAAGCTTCCTGGGCAACGTCCTGCGCCTCGGCATAATCTGAAACAAAACGCGAAACCAGGTTGATTATTCGATTCTGGTATTTCAGCACCAGCAAATCAAAAGCCTGTTTATCGCCCTTTTGAACCCGCTCAACCAGCAACTGGTCGATCTGACGATCGCTCTTCTGCTGCTCAACTTTCTCATTGAGTTCTTTTTCAGACTTGTCTATTACCTTGTTACCGCCCATTCAAGCCTTCCTGATTGCTGTAGGCCTGCTGGCGTCACTTGAAAGACACCGGCAGGACCGGATAGTTCGTATAAATCCGAACAAATTGATCAAAATCCGAATTTATTAATTTGATTTAGATATACCGCGCAAAGAATAACACGGCAAGTAGATTATTTTGGGTCACTTAAGACAGTATTCAAGCCTGTCAATCTGGTGGGTCAGCTAGCAAAAAAAGACAGTAAATGCGATAATTCAGGGCTAAAAACACTAACCATCAATCACTATTCCGAACATTAAAGCATCTCATTAGAGGACAAACCATGGATTTCATGAAACAACTAGGTATTAAAGACAATAACCCCGGCGCCTATTTTGGCAACGGTGAATGGTCAGACACAACAGACGCCGGCATTATCGAGTCAATCAACCCGACAACTGGGGAAATCATCGCACGAGTTTATAGTGCTTCTGCAGCTGACTACGATCGTGTAATTGAAAACGCGCAACAGGTTTTTGCCGAATGGCGCAAAATCCCGGCACCGAAACGCGGTGAAGCCATCCGCCTGGTCTCCAATGCCCTGCGTGATAAAAAAGACGCACTGGGCAGCCTGGTGGCTATGGAAATGGGCAAGATCAAAGCTGAAGGCGATGGTGAAGTCCAGGAAATGATCGACATCGGTGATTTCGCCGTTGGCCAGTCGCGCATGCTTTACGGTTTGATGATGCATTCTGAGCGCCCGGACCACCGCATGTATGAACAATGGCACCCGCTCGGCCTGGTCGGGATTATTTCTGCATTTAATTTCCCGGTTGCAGTGTGGGCATGGAATGCCTTCCTGGCAGCTATTTGCGGCAATATCAGCATTTGGAAACCTTCACCAAAAGGTGCGCTTTGCGGTGTTGCTGTACAGAACATCTGCAATGAAACCCTGGAAGCCAACGGCTTCCCGCCCATCTTCCTTTCCTTTATGGAAAATGGTCACCAGCTGGCTGAAAAGTTTGTTGAAGACAAGCGTGTCAACCTGATTTCATTCACCGGATCAACCGAGATCGGTCGTGGTGTTGGTAACAAAGTTGCTGCCCGCATGGGTAAAAGCCTGCTGGAGCTTGGCGGTAATAATGCCCTGGTCATTGATGAGTCAGCCGATCTGAAACTGGCTATTCCAGCTGTTGTTTTCGGAGCAGTTGGCACTGCAGGACAGCGCTGCACCTCTACCCGCAGGCTATTCGTACATGAGGATATTTATTCAACTGTCATCGACAAACTGGTAGCTGCCTACGGCCAGGTAAGTGTCGGCGACCCGCTGAATGAATCCACTCTGATGGGTCCGTTAACAGATGAAGCTGCGGTTCAGCGTTTCCTCGATGCGGTAGCCTCTGCCCGTACTGAGGGAGGCGAGGTTCTGTTCGGTGGTGAACGAATGGGTGACACCGGTTGCTTCGTCAAACCCGCACTCATCAAAGCAGAAAACCACTGGGATATCGTCCAGTCGGAAACCTTCGCGCCTATTTTATATGTCATACCGTTTAAAACAGTGGCAGAAGCAGTAGCAATGCAAAACGATGTAGTCCAGGGTTTATCCTCAGCAATATTTACCCGTGATCTGCGCAATGCTGAAATCTTCCTCTCTTACAGCGGTTCAGACTGCGGCATTGCGAATGTCAATATTGGCACCTCCGGGGCAGAAATCGGTGGTGCTTTCGGTGGTGAAAAAGAAACCGGTGGCGGTCGTGAGTCCGGCTCCGATGCCTGGAAAAATTACATGCGCCGGCAGACAAACACCATCAACTGGTCCCTCGACCTGCCGTTGGCACAGGGGATTAAATTTGATCTTTAGGAGCCCGTCGGATTTAACATGATCTACTGCGGAAAAGCCGAGTTTGGCCAGATTTCCTGCTCTTTTGCGTTACATAGCGGTGCTATTCGCCTTAAAAGACCAAAAAATCTGACTCAAATCTGCTTTCCCTCGCTACGATCGGTCAAACCCGACAGGTTCCTGGTTGAGGCTGCCCGAACAGGTTGAAATTTATGAGTTTCTACAACTTACTTCGAAAAGGATTATTCAGCGTACCGCCGGAGACGGCGCATGATATGGCACTGGAAAGCCTGAAACTCGGCAATGGCCTGGGAATGCGCAGCTGGTTATTCCAGGATCCAGCGGCTGACCCCTGCACTGTTATGGGAATTAAGTTTCCAAACCGTGTGGGGATCGCAGCCGGCCTGGATAAAAACGGTGATTATATCGATGCCCTCGGAGGTCTGGGAATAGGCTTCCTCGAAATCGGCACGGTTACCCCTAAAGCCCAGCCTGGCAACCCTCGGCCGCGGTTATTCAGGCTGCCTAATTCCCAGGCAATCATCAACCGCATGGGCTTTAACAACAAGGGTGTCGATCATCTGGTAAAACAGGTCAGGAAACGCCGCTGGCAGGGTGTCCTGGGCATCAATATCGGCAAAAATAAAGACACCCCGAACGAGAATGCGGTAGATGATTACCTGATTTGTCTGGAAAAAGTCTATGCCTTCGCAGATTACATTACGATTAACATATCCTCCCCAAACACCCCGGGTTTACGCGATTTGCAGGGCGTTGAAGATCTTGATCAACTGCTCTCACAATTAAGCAAGCGGCGCAAGAAATTGGCAAAAAAGCATGACCGCTGGGTACCATTGGCAGTGAAAGTTGCACCCGATTTAAACAGTGCCGATATCCAGCCAATGGCTGACTGCATCGCCAGGAATAAAATCGAAGCTGTTATCACTACCAATACCACCATTGACCGTGAAGCTGTTAAAGGGCAAAAACATGCCGAAGAAGCCGGTGGTCTTTCCGGTGCTCCCCTGTTGCATGCCTCCAACCAGACACTAAAGGCATTTCGACAGGCACTGCCGGAAGAAACCTGCCTGATTGGTGTCGGTGGAATTATGTCTGGCATTGATGGACTGAGTAAACGCCAGTTGGGAGCCGACCTGATACAGGTTTATACCGGTTTCATATACCAGGGGCCCGCACTGATCACAGATATTGCTAAAGCAGTTACCGCTAACCAGGTCCTACCGCGGGGAAAATGAAGCAACTCGAATCAACCGGCCTGCAGAGCCATAACAGTTTTTCAGTTACCGCAAGCTGCCGGCGTTTGTTTGCGTTAGAACATACACACGATCTTGCCGAACTAAAAAAACTGCAACTTCAAACTCCCCTGATGCTCGGTGCCGGCTCGAATATTTTATTTACCACAGACTATCCCGGCGACATCATTTTAAATCGCCTGCGAGGCCGTCAAATCATTGATGCTACCGACAAACATGCCTATGTCCGCGTACAGGCAGGAAGCGACTGGCATAAGACAGTCCTCTGGAGCCTGAAGCAGGGCCTGTCAGGTCTGGAAAACCTGGCATTAATTCCAGGAACAGCCGGTGCTGCACCGATTCAGAACATAGGTGCATACGGTGTGGAAATTAGTGATACGCTCGAACTGGTTGAAGTCTGGGATAACAAAAATAATTCAGCCCGGATGATGAAAGCCCAAGACTGCCAATTAGGGTATCGCGACAGCCTGTTTCGCCGACAACCTGATCGCTACTGGATCCTCAACATTACCTTGAAGTTATCCCGGGTACCGCGGTTGCGGCTCGGTTACAAAGGGTTAAAACAAAAACTGGACAGCATGGGTGTTGAGCAACCGCAGGCAATTGATGTAGCCAATGCAGTCTGCTCCCTGCGTAATGAAAAACTGCCGAATCCTGCACAGCTGGCAAACGCCGGCTCTTTTTTCAAAAATCCGATTATTGATAACCAGCTGCTGCAACTTCTGTTGCAAGACCACCCTCAACTGCCCCACTGGCCGCAGGAAAATTCAAAAAGTAAAATTTCAGCAGCCTGGCTAATCGAAGCGTCAGGCTGGAAAGGCCACCGAACAGGTGATGCAGGCGTCTCTCCAGACCATGCACTGATTCTGATTAACTACGGAAAGGCAAGTGGAGCAGAAGTCTGGCAACTGGCAGAAAATATCCGCTCCGCAGTTAAAAATAAATTCAATCTCCTTCTCAAAGCTGAACCACGTATCATTCAGGCAAACTAAACACCGGAAAATTCAGATCAATGACCACATCAACAGGAAATCAAATGCCTACACAACTTTCAAAACTCAAATTATTCAGTTTGCTCTGCCTTGGACTGTTTTATCTCAGCGCCTGCACAAGCGGAAGCGAAGACACAGGAGCAGCGGGTGCGGCTGCCGAAAGTAATGACCTGGTCGTTCAGGGAATTGCTGATACATATATAACCCATGGACATTTACTTGCTAATATTGAAATCTTGGCATCCGATCGTTTTGGAGGTCGGGCACCTTTTTCGGAAGGTGAAAAACTGACACTGGATTATATTGAACAGAAATTTATCGCCAATGGATTACAGCCTATGTTCGGTGATAGCTACCGCCAGGCTGTACCAATGGTGGCAATTACTCTAGATCCTGAAACGATTAGAGTCGCAATCAGCCAGGATAACCAGCGCAGGGAATTAAAATACGGCCCTGAGATCATGTTGGGCACGAGCCAGGTAGTCGATCGAATTGATGTACTTGACAGCCAGGTTGTTTTTGTCGGCTACGGTATTGTAGCCCCTGAGTATGAATGGGATGACTACAAAGGCCTGGATGTCGAAGGAAAAATCGTCATGATCCTGATCAATGATCCCGGTTTCGTAAAACAGGACCCTGATTTCTTTAACGGTAAAGCGATGACCTACTACGGTCGCTGGACGTATAAATATGAAGAAGCGGCGCGCCAGGGCGCCAGTGGAGTCGTGATTGTGCATGAAACCGCACCGGCCGCCTACCCATGGAAAGTTGTAGAATCTTCCTGGTCCGGCCCCCAATTCTTCCTCGACAGTGCCAACGGTAATATGGACAGGCTACCGTTTGAAGCCTGGGTCACATACCAGATTGCCGACCAATGGGTTACTGCCTCAGGCATGAGTCTGGAAAACCTCAAGCGTGAGGCCCTGTCTACCAACTTTGAACCCATCCCCCTGGATGTGAAACTTTCAGTCCATCTGGAAAATAGTCTGGAAAAATCACAGTCCTACAATATTGGTGCAGTTTTACCCGGCAGCCATAATCCTGACGAACTGTTCTTTTATATGGGGCATTGGGACCATCTGGGTACCGATAAAATGACAGAACACGGTATCGATAATATCTACAATGGTGCGGTAGATAATGCCAGTGGTATTGCCGGGGTGCTGGCGATGGCCAATACCTTTTCACGCTTACCCGAAGCGCCACTGAGAAGCATTGGTTTCCTTGCAGTAACCGCTGAAGAATCGGGCCTGCTGGGATCCGCATATTACACTGCACACCCTGCATTCCCAATGGCAAAAACTATCGGCGGAATTAATATGGACGCGATGAATGTCTACGGCCAGACAGACGATATTATTGTGGTTGGTTATGGCAGCTCAAGCCTTGAAGATATCCTCAAGGAAAATGTGCTTGACCAGGACCGCCAGGTTGAAGCTGAACCGTTTCCTGAAAAAGGCGGGTTTTACCGCTCTGATCACTTTAATTTTGCCAAGCGAGGCGTACCGGTCCTGTATGCAAAGGGCGGAGTCAAACACCACGATAAAGGTGAGCAGTATATGCTCGACTTATATGCCGATTACACCAGTAACCGCTATCACGCACCTGCTGATGAAATCACCGAAAGCTGGGATTTAAGTGGTTTATCCGACGACCTCAAACTGTTTTTTAATATTGGCTATCAACTAGGTAACAGCAGTAACTGGCCGTACTGGTATGCGGGGAATGAATTCAAAGCAATTCGTGACGCCAGCCTGGACGGGAACTAATGCTGGATCGGGATAACTCCCGTCGACTGCTAATGGCACACCAGACTGCGGACTCACTTGAGTCCGCAGATATTGAACAGGCTATCAGCCTGCTGGCCGAGCAAAAATATTTCTGGCAGGCCGATAACGGCCGTAATCATTTAACCGCTTCCTGCTGGATTTTAAATCCGTCACTGGATGCCATACTGTTGCTGCATCACCGTAAACTGGATCGCTGGCTACAACCTGGCGGTCATATTGAAAGCTGCGATAACGACTGGCTGGGAGCCGCTCTGCGGGAGGCCCGTGAAGAAACTGGAATTGAGAGCTTTGAACTACTGCAGGAAGGTATCTTTGACTTTGATATCCATACTATCCCGGCCCGCGGAAATATTCCCGAACACAAGCATTTCGATGCGCGTTTTCTGTTGCAGGCACAACAGACCGATCTGAGCCTGTCAGAAGAATCGAACGACCTGCAGTGGTTCAGCCCGGACAAAGCCGCCAGTGTAATTGGCGGCGATCCGGTAATGGACAGGATGCTGGAGAAAACCCGATTGTATCTCACAGCTGGGCCCAGCGTAAAATGTGTTTAGGCTGTATAAAAAGAAAAACTCTTAGACGCGTTTGACTCCAACCCCTAAAGTTATTGCTTCATATTTAGACAAAGTAAATCAGTAGTATTTCGAATACTCAACAGGCATAACTTCGTCCCATTCGACCTGCCCAAAAAAAGCACGAATGGTACTAAGATAAACCTTTCCAAATTCTTTAAATATCGCTAAACTGTGATCGCTATAATATCTTAACGCTTCAATAATATACGTATATCTTACAAATAGGGACTAGATTATGACATACCGAAATATATTATTTTTACTCTTGTTTTTACCTGTGGCCTCGTTTGCTCAAGCCTATAATGACTGGCAATATGCAGCCCCAGTAACTGTTGATAATTCTGCTAACGCAGACACCTATTCTGACTTTCAGGTACAAGTATCGATAGATACTGCGACACTTGTGGCGGCCGGCAAGTTAAAAGCGGATGGTTCTGACCTACGTTTTTCAGATCTTGGTTTGACTACAGGACTCTGTTATTTTATTGAGAGCGGGATGAATACCGCTACAACCCTGGTATGGGTAAATGTGCCTTCTCTACCTTCGAGTGGCATAGTTGACATTAGCATGGTTTATGGAAATCCTGTTGCAGTTGCGGAATCCAACCCTGATTGTGTATTCGACCTTTTCGAGGACTTTTCAACAGACCTGGGAGTGTTCGCCGACGCTGGTTGCGGTAGCTTTACTGGGGCAGCAGTTGCAGGAGAGGGACAACTTTCATGGCCCTCAAGTGGTTTAATGGTCACAAACACTACTTTTCCTGTTGCTACTGCATTCCTGGCTGAAGCAAATGTTACCGGGGCAACCGGCACCTGGCCAGGAATATACTGGGTGAACAGTGATGCATCGCATAAATCATATGGCATTATGGTTAACACAACCAACGCAAGAATTTCTGTGACAGGTGGCGGTGACAGCTATTGCAGCGGTCATAACTGGGCCTCTACTCTGAGCCCCTTTACTTCCGCAGTTGGGCTATGGTCAATTACCTGGCCTCAGGATGGAGTGCAGATTGCTGAATTCCCAACTGTGGGTGTTATCACATCAACAGACATAACACATTCACGTACTTCAGACCTGCAACTGATGATCGGTGGTATTAGTTCTGGTAGTGGCTCGATAGACCTGGATTGGGTTCGGGTACGTAAGTTTGCCGATAGTACCCCAGGTACTTCAATTGGAGCTGAGGTTATTCTCTCATCACCACAATTAGAAGCTATCAGTATTCCTGTGTTATCAAAAATTTCTCTACTATTACTGGCAGGCTTGATTTTGATACCTGTAGCACGACGACTTAGAGCCTAGTATTCTGAGCTAACCATATATAAAAGGCCGCTTTACGCGGCCTTTTTAAAACTTAGGTCCTGATTATATTTCGACTTTTGGCTTTGCCACCCCACATGCTGGAATACAGGGGTCGGAGTCAAATGGTTTGAGCCATGACAGAACCAGAGGACTTAAAAAGCGCTGATACCGGTTAGTTCACGGCCTACTGCCAGTTGGTGAATAGTTTCTGTACCTTCATAGGTGATCACACTTTCCAGGTTCAGCATATGCCTGATCGGGCTGTATTCAGTAGTTATCCCAAACCCGCCGAGCATATCGCGGGCATCGCGGGCAATATCCAGTGCCATCCTGACATTATTCCATTTCGCCAGATTCACCTGGGTGTGCGCCATTTTACCGGCATCTTTGAGGCGACCCAGTTGCAGTGCAAGTAGTTGGGCATTGGTAATCCTGCGGGCCATATCTGCCAGGCGAATCTGTATCGCCTGGTTTGCAGCTAGTGGCCGATCAAACAGTTTGCGGTCCTCGGTATAGTTAATCACCGTATTCAGGCAGTCCTGGGCTGATCCAATCGGTCCCCAGGATATTCCAAAACGTGCCTGGGTGAGGCAGGATAACGGACCTTTCAGGCCTTTTACTCCGGGTAAGCGACTGGAATCGGGCAGGCGTACATTGTCGAAATATAATTCAGATGTGGTGGATGCACGCAATGACATTTTAGAGTGAATATCCTGGGTTACGAAACCCGGCATATCCTTTTCTACCAAGAACCCCTGGATCCCCTCATCAGTTTTTGCCCATACAATAGCGATATCAGCAACCGAACCGTTGGTGATCCACATCTTGGCACCGTTCAACAACCAGTCATCACCATCCCGTTTGGCATGGGTTTTCATGTTGGCGGGATCAGATCCACCCTGTGGTTCGGTCAGACCAAAACAACCGATGGCACGACCGGCAGCCATTTCCGGCAACCAGCGCTGCTTCTGTTCTTCGGAACCAAAAGCATAAATCGGATACATGCATAAACTGCTCTGTACCGATACAAAACTGCGCAATCCTGAATCACAACGCTCCAGTTCCTGGCAGATAAGGCCATAGGAAACCCCGTTTAAGCCGGCACAGCCGTAACCTTCCAGGCTCGAGCCCAACAGCCCCAATTCGGCAATTTCAGGAATCAATTCAGTAGGAAAGCGAGCCTCGTCAAAACATTTTGCGATTACCGGCATGGCACGTTCATCAACCCATGCAGCAACACTGTCCTGGACCATTTGTTCCTCTTCGGTCAGGAGTGAACGAACATCGTAGAGATCAAGCGGATTCAACTTTGCCATTTT
>JADFVZ010000001.1 GCA_015222805.1 Pseudomonadota bacterium | reverse complement strand
GAACTTGAGCTCAACCTACGGATTAAGCCTAAAAAACGGCTAAAACGAGAAAAGCCAGAGCCGTTAGCTGTGCCAAAGGCAGCTAATCAGACATGGTCCATGGATTTTATGCATGATCAGCTGGCTGATGGCCGTCGGTATCGTTTGTTCAATGTTATTGATGACTTTAACCGCGAAGGGCTGTGTATAGAAGTGGATTTTTCGCTACCGGCAGAACGGGTTATCCGCTCATTGAATCAGATCATTGAGTGGCGTGGTAAACCTTGCGCCATTCGCTGTGACAATGGCCCGGAATATATCAGCGATCTGCTTAAACAATGGGCTGAGGAACACAAAATCAGGCTAGAGTTTATCCAGCCAGGCAAGCCACAACAAAACGCCTATATTGAACGTTACAACCGCACCGTTCGATATGACTGGTTGGCTCAATACCTGTTCGATTCGATTGCAGATGTGCAAGATTATGCTACTCGGTGGCTTTGGACTTATAATCATGAACGACCCAATATGGGCCTGGGTGGCATTACTCCAAAACAGAAACTGGCCATGGTGGCCTGACCCTACTTTTGAATTAGGTTAATAATGGGGGGATTACCGTTGTAAGGGAGCATGCCATATAGACTACGCAGAAACAACTAAACTAAAGAGGTACGACGATGGTTGATAAGAAAACTTTCCCACGCCAACGAAAAGGACGCTTCTATCTCTCGGAAGGTGGAACCGAAACTGAACTAATGTACAAATACGGTTTCGAGTTACCCCAATTTGCAATGTTTCCCTTACTGGATAACCCAGCGGCCGTTGCAAAGATGAAAGAAATGTTTCGAAAGTACCTAGATGTTGTTGCGAATAACGGCATGTGCGCGTTAATGGGAGGCCTCGACTATCGTGCAAGCCCAGATTGGGGTAAATTGCTAGGTTATTCCCCACAAGGTTTGGCTGAAGCAAACCATCAATCAATATCATTTTTAAGAGAAATAGCAGATGAATATACTTCTGACATTCCCGAAATTTTAATTCAGGGATTAATAGGACCCCGAGGTGATGCTTATGAGAGGAATGAGAAAATTACCGCAAATGAGGCCGAGGACTATCATTCAGTTCAACTTGAAACATTAATGAAAGCGAATGTTGATTTAGCGTTAGCAATTACATTTAATAACATTCCGGAGTCTATTGGTGTCGCTCGAGCAGCAGCAAAAACAGGAATGCCTCTTGGCATTTCACTGACTCTTGATAGCAAATCCAGACTTAACTCCGGATCTACTTTGGCAGAGGCCATTACTACGATTGATGCTGAAACAAATCAGTCTCCGGTATTTTACTCAATTAACTGCTCTCATCCCGTGGAGTACGAACCAGCAATAGAATCTGGTGATTGGATCAACCGAGTAAGAGGAGTTCGTCCAAATGCTTCAAAAATGGAAAAGATTGCATTGTGCCAAATCGGACATCTAGAAGATGGCGATCCCGTAGAACTCGGGGAACTCTGCGGAGATCTTGCGAAGCGTTACTCGCATATGGATATCTGGGGTGGTTGCTGTGGTACCTGGGACACGCATCTAGACGAGATAGCAAAAAATCTTCTAGTAGCATGAAAACATGGGTATTCGATTAGGCATTTTATAATGCCGTATAACAAATCATTCGAGCAGCCGTGGGAAGGCTGGGTGACGCAGTACTGAACTAGCACCACATTAATGGATATCCTAACCATCAGGAGTGTTTTATTGTAGTTTATGACTTCATTGTCACGAAGTATTAGCCCCTGTTCCCTCTATCGCCGTCACAGCCTGGAACAACCAGTCAGAAAGCTCTCCCTGTACCTGCTCCAGCTTTTCCTGATTGCTCAGGTTTTTACACAGTTTATCAAGCTGCTTGCGTTGCTCCCTGCCCAGCCGCTCTAGCCAGTCGCTCTGATTGACTGATTTCAGTTTTAACTGATCTCGTTGTGCATGGGGACGACCGGCGATCATCTGCTGATGGTAAATTGCCCTGCCCAGCAGGACATAAGGAAAGTTCCGATTACTGACAGGGCCGAATGCAAGGATTTTTCCACCCAGGGGAAGGATGCCGGAAATTTTCTGCCGGGCAATCGTATCTGCCATAAACCAGCTACCGACACCACCCAATATACCGCCAGTAACTGCGCCAAGCATTAAGGATGCTCCGCCTACTGCAGCATCCACAACCAGTCCGGCGGTTGCACCGGCCGCTGCGCTAACGGCTGCCAGCTGTTTTTTATCCAGCCCCCACAGGTACCAGTCCTTAAGTTTAAACAGGTCGCTATCAAGCAGTTCAATAACATCTTCCCGTGACTCCAGATGGGAGTGCTGATAAATTTCCTGTACATTTTTCCTGCCGCGATTTTCAAGCTTTCTCAGCTTGTTGAAGAATTGGGTTTCCATGGCCGGCTGATATTCGCCGGCATCAGCATCAGTAGGAATTTTCTTTTCCAATGCGAATGCTGTCATTTCGACAACCATTTTTACAATAGCTTGCGCCGCTTGCTGATGCTGCTGCTTGCGCATCTCCTCAAGGCTGTTGACGGCCTGTTCCAGGGGCCTGCGCCAGGCCTCCTGCAGTTGCCCGAATGCATTGAGGATTTCAGTTCTTTTATAGAAGTCTACTGTCATTGCATTAAACACCCGGGTGATTTTGAAATACTGATTGAGTGCCGCGCGCCACTCTTCCACATACTCGGTATTATCAATCGGGTTAATCAGCGCCATGCTCGGTTGTCCGGTCCAGCGCAGGATTTCCATTTCGGCTTCGTATTCCTCACCATAGGGCCGCGAACCATCGACCACATAGATAATTCCCGCACCGTCTATAATCGGCTGCAGCAGTTCGCATTCATCCACAAACTTGCCACTGCCCTGCCAGTGCTCAACAAAACGCTTAACCACCTCCGGGCGATCATGAACCTTTTCTACTTCATCCTGCATCCACGCCAGGGCCTTACGCGCACGCTGGAAACCCGGGGTATCGATGAGTTCATACATCACCCTGCCATCGACCTTCATCGGGAAGCTCAGCCTGTGACGAGTGGTTCCGGAAAATTTGGCAATCGCTACAGAATCATCCTGTGAAAGCGTTGCAACAATGCTCGACTTACCCCTGTTGGGGTGGCCGACAACTGCAAAACGGGGCATGTTATTCAAACCTGAACCCTCGGCACAATTGGGATAAGCGTAACCCAGGGGTCGACCAGCCGCTGTACAAACCGTTGCCACTCGTCCAGGTCAGCCTGTGTCGGCGATAGCAGCTGCCCGGCTTTTATCGCAACCGGCAGCAGGTATATTATTTGTTGCCCTGCAACAGCCTGACGCAGGTCGTCTATAAAGTCTGCCAGTTCACCCAGTGGCGGCTCCCAGGACTTAACCAGTATCCCAATCGGGACATTTTTATCCATTCGGCCAAGCTGGCGAATAACCTTTTCGTCCTCTTCAAGCTTGTGCTTAAGTCCGGCGGAGAAAGCCTTAGCCAAAGAGAATTGCCCCACCAGCTGAATTTCATCTATCAGGGTGGTTTTATCCAGCACCAGGCCCGTCCAGTCAACCAGGTTAAGCGCCCCGCCCATCAACTGTGATTCACTTTTGGCTGGTTCAGTCACAACATCTTCATTGGCATCATCATGTTGCTTTGCGCGGGTTTCAACCACGGCTGAATTCAGCCGTGCAAGCACCTCGCGGCGACCGGGGAAATAATGCAGGGTACGTGTATAAGCGGAACTTAGTTGAAAGCGACTAAACAACAGTAGCAACAATCGCGGTAACAGCCCGTAAAACCCCAGGCATAACATCACAAAAGGCCACCAGTGCCCCAGGGTTTCAGGTTCAACAGTTGCTGCACTATTCTGCAGACGAAAATAGTGGCTTGCTTCCACCAACTGGAAATCAGGTACAGCGGTGGGCAGCCATGTATGCCAGGGCCAGGAAAGCATATCAGTAAGCCCCAGGATGGCAAGCGGATCAATTGCCAGGGTAGAACTCCAGCCAAAGGCAACATCCCGGGTGGCGATGAGGATAAATATTGAAACTAGCGCGGCCGTATTAAATGCCACACCGAACAACTGTGACCAGCTGAAAATTTGCCACTTGCCAATATCAGCGAACACCTTGTGATGGCGACCGAGTAATTCTGCAATATCCTGCCTTTCACTGACTGGCATAAAACGGGCAAAGAGTTTTTGCAAACGCCCCGGGCTAAACCATCTTAATAGCTGCTGGAAACTGGAAAAACCCGGTATCCAGCCAGTCTTTGACTGTGGCAGCATAGCTATCAGGGTTAACAGGCTAAGGCTAAGTTGCAAACCAACCAGAACGATCAGCAGGTATACAAGGTTGACCCGACCCTGGCCATCGTATTGAAACAGGCCGATGATCGCCAACCAGCCCAACAATAAACCCAGCAGGCTTATACCGACAGTGATGAGTCGGTGTCCTGACTGAATTTCCATTGCCTGTTTGATATCTTCAGCAGTCAGCAAGCTGGACAGCCAGTGCAACAGCTGCCGGTCAGTATCCGTTTTTTGGTTATCCCCGGCAGCCACGCCAATGTTACGATCCCGTTGATGCAATTCGGCATATGTCAGTTCGCTGTCACGCGAAATTTGCCGTTGCAGGAGAAAAAGGTTTTGGAGGCGGGTAAATGGCTCGGCCGACATGGCGGTATTTTAGTCTTTAAATGGACTACGCCATACCGGTGTCATACTAAAAGTCAGCAACCATTGCTGACCGAAACTTTCCGGAGTAACGAGATAATACTGCAACTCAGCAGCCAGCTTTACAGGCAGTCTACCTATCCGCAGCGTCCTGGAAACTCCTCCTCCCAATGGCAGGAAGAGCTTGTTGTTACTAACCGCCTCCCAGTCATATTCGATCACCGGGCTTGAAAACAGCTGCCAGCCATTGCCCAGCCCGTAGGCAAAGAAAAACTCTACTGAACTCATATTGGCATCGTAGGTATTATCACCCGAAACCCGCGTCAGGTGTTTCGCGCTGACGCCAAAAATCCCCCAGGTAGTTAGTTTGCCAAAGGTAATTTCCGGCCCCAACTGGTACTGATCTACGGATGATGAAATATCTGCCGAAGTGGGCAGCACCAGGGCAAGCCCGTATTTACTGATCAGTCCGTTATCACTGACACCACCGTAGGCCAGATTCAACTCTATGTCAGCAAGATGATCATGCCCATCCCTGAAGCCCTGATCCTGCGGCAGGGTATCAGCAAGCTGGCGTACCCGGTATTCAGGGTATTCAACTCCGTCAACATAATAGAGCGGCTGATTACCCCAGATAGGAATGCTTGCCCGTATCAGGATATTCCTGCCATTATCCAGAGGGATGGGCAGTGACGGCTGAAAATTATAAATAAAAGTGGACTGGTCACCAGCATCGCGGAGATCACCCTGGAAACTGCGGTATTCAACATCAATCTCGAAACTCGCCAGGGATGTCACTGGGTTACTTATCTCAAGGGCAATTGCATCGAGGGACAGTTCTTCAGAATCCACTGGATCCATTTCAGTAGCTGCAAGCAAACCTGCTACAGGCAGGCATAATAACAAAGCCGCTGAAACACACTTGAGCTGATTGAAGATTATCTGCATGGCGCTATACCGCTTACCCCGTTTGAAGGCTTTATGTTACCTTATCTCATTGCGAAATATTACCAGCTTAACGAAACCAACAGGATCCAGATGCATCTGAGTACTTATATTGGCATTTTCAGGAGAGTGGCCATACTAGCCGTGGTGTTTTTGGCCACGCTATCAATTTCCCGACTGTTACTGGCAGATATTTACTGGGATCGGGTGGCTGCAACCAATGGCCTCGGCTTCATCCTGCTGCAGGGTGTTCGTTTTGACATTATTTTGCTGGGCATACTGTTCGGACCGGTATTCCTGTTCAAACCCTGGTTCCATACACTCGCCTTCCTGCGCGCTATCGGGCGTTGGTTATTCCCGGCTTACCTCGGCGTGGTGACTTCACTGGCTTTCTTTGTTGAGGCGTCCAGCTCCTCCTTTATTGAGCAATACGACAGCCGACCTAATTATCTGTTTGTGGAATACCTTGCCTACCCGAAAGAAGTATTTTCCATGCTCACAGGTTCACATCTGGTGGAACTGGTGGCATTTACTGCCCTGGCATTTTTTATTGCCGGCTTTGTATTTTTCTGGCTCAGGCGCGATCCCTCATCAAGCCGGCGGATTCCGTTCTGGCTCTGCCTGCTGGCTACACCGCTAACTCTTCTCCTGATGCTGGGAATGATTCGTTCTACTCTCGATCACCGGCCGGTCAACCCCAGTAATGCGGTATTTTCCCAGGATTCAATGGTCAACCAGCTGCCGCTGAATTCGCCCTATTCACTGCTATATGCAATCTACGAACATCGCAAGAATGCTTCCAGCAAAGTGATCCGCTATGGCAGTATGGATGATAATGAAGCCCTGGGCATTGTCCTCAAAGAAGCCGGGATTAAACCTGCCGATCAACTGGACTCAGCTATTCCAACCCTGCATCATCAGGCGGCCACCTATCCGCGGGATAAACCCCTTAACCTGGTCATTGTTCTGCTGGAAAGCCTGGGTGCTGATACGGTCGGTAGCCTGGGCGGCCTGAAGATCACTCCGGAGCTGGACAAGCTGGCCGATGAAGGCATCTGGTTTGAACACCTGTATGCCACCGGCACACGCTCGGTACGGGGTATTGAGGCGGTTATCTCAGGATTTACCCCTACCCCGATGGTCAGTGTAGTCAAACACCCGGAAACCCAGACCAATTTCTTCACCCTCGCCAGTCTACTGGGTAAACAAGGTTACCAGACCAGCTTTATCTATGGCGGTTCAGCACACTTTGATAATATGAAACGTTTTATGCAAAACAACGGTTTCAAGACCGTTATTGATCAGGAAGACTATACAGATCCGGTTTACCAGAGTACCTGGGGCGTCTCAGATGAGGATCTGTTCAATCGCGCCCATGAGGCCTTGAGTGCTAGTGGAGAGCAACCGTTTTTTAGCCTGGTTTTTACTTCGAGCAACCATGAACCCTTTGGAATACCGGAGAACCGGGTTAGTCCAGAAAGCGACCCTGAGGGTGCGCGCAAGACAGCGATAAAGTATGCCGATTATGCCCTGGGACAGTTCCTCAACAAAGCGCGTCAGTCCAGTTACTGGAAGAATACGGTTTTCCTGATTGTTGCCGACCATCCGGCGCGTTTATTTGCCGGCAAGCTGGTTCCTGTTCAGCGTTTCCTGATCCCCGGGGTTATTATCGGGCCTACAATCGAACCACGCATCATTGCCGGCATCAGCAGCCAGATAGATCTCCTACCAACCCTGTTGTCCCTGATGGGTATCAGCAGCAACCACCCCGGCATTGGCCGCGACTTGACCCTGCCCAAATACTTCAACGGCAGTGGGCGGGCAATGATGCAGTTCAATGCCTTGCAGGCCTACCTGGAAAATAACAAGGTGGTGGTGTTGCAGCCTGACCTGGCACCCAGTTCATTCCGTCTTAATGCAAAAGGGAAAATGCGGCTGAAATCCAGGCCCGATGCGGAACTGGAGCACAAGGCGCTAGCCTACTCACTCTGGGGGCCGCTGGTGATCAAGTCAAAGACGTATCATCAATAGAGTGATTTAGCCCTATTTTGCCTCCAGCTAATCATCGTTACTTTTTAATTTGAACTGAACTTTGCTCACACCTTTAGGAATAGTGGCGAGGTATAAGCCGCTTGATGCAAATGTGTTTTTGTTACCTTCGCGAATGCTGTACTTGATGAATAGCTCGTCACCATTAAATTCAGAATAAACCACGTCGATTTTTTTTGAAATCTTTGAAGGCTTTGTAACAATGAGAACAACTGAGCTTTCTGCAAAGTCTATTTTATCGACGGTGTTTGCCATGGTTTTTCCGGCGCCAAACAAACCATCAAAAACCTTCTGGGCATTAACGAATCCACTTATAACATCGTTATTTTCTTCAAACTTAAGTGTATTTTTCACAAAGTAGCCATTAAGCTTTTCAACAGATTTCCTTTTATAAATGGTGCTGCCTTCTTTAATGGTTTGCAAAACAGTAATCTCTCGAATGGCGTCCACATCAGTTACTTTCAGTGGGTTTTTATCAAGGATAACGAAATCAGCCAGCATGCCCTTTTTGATCATACCTTTGCGGTCTTCTTCAAAAAACTGATAGGCAGGCCCGGTGGTAATATTTTGCAGTGCGGTATAGGCATCAATCCGTTGATCTGCTCCCAGGATTTTACCACTGCGGGTTTCCCGTTTCATCGATGTCCACATAACAAAAAACGGATCCAGCAGGGTCACATTGAAATCGGTGTGGTTTGAACTCACTATCCCAAGCTTATTGGCAGCTTTAATCGGGCTGATAAACGAAGCTTTCTTTACACCGACATTTCGAATGTGTACATCCCCCCAGTAAAAAGCATGATTGCTGAAATATGTTGGTGAAATACCAATTTCAGCATATTTAGACAGGTGTTCCGGCTTCTGGAACTGTGAATGAATAATGATAGGCCGCTTGTCCTGATCGGCTTTTATCCCGGCACTCTCAATCGCAAATATGGCATCTTCAATAGCACCATCCCCATTGGCGTGAAACATGATCTGGATATCATTCGCAACCATGATTTTAGCCAGTTTTGCGAGTTCATCACGCGGAATTGAAGTGCTGCCAACCCAGTCTTTTTCACCATTCGGACCAGGAACAAGGTAGGGACTGGCCATATAGGCGGTTAAACCCTGCGGAGAGCCATCGAGGGTAAACTTGCCACCCTGGAATTTAAGGCGGTTGTTGTATTCACCAAAAGGATACTCAGGGTTGTTTAACCACTCATCCATTTCGGTAAAGCCGGGAAGTGAGGCGATATCGATAAAAAAGCGCTTTTCTTTCGCTGCCCTTTTTAATGTGTTCATATCCTTAATATGGGTAAAACCTTCAACGGCATGGGTATAACCATTGCTGGCATATTGCATCTGTGCGGCTTCCATAAGCTCCATCATCCCATCTTCCGAGGGCTGCGGCAGCTTTTCAAAGATGGGTATATAGGCCATTTCCATCAACAAACCGGCTGGCTCATTACCGCCGGGCAGGCGGGCAACGACCCCGCCATCAGGCGATTTATAGTTTTCATCCACGCCCGCCCATTCCAGTGCCTTGGAGTTCAGCACACCGCCATGCATGGAGATGTGGATAATCAATACTTTGTTGTTAGGAAAGGCTTTATCCAGGTCTAACTTGGTTATATGGCGTTTTTCCTCCAGCAAATCCTGGTCATAACCCCAGCCGACAATCCATCCACCATCTTTGATGCCCTGTTCTGCTTTGAAATCCTCAAGCTTTTTAATCATCGAGGCAATATCGGTAACCGTACCCATCGGCGGTGATGCCACATTGACCTGGGTTACCATCAACACAGCCGACATA
The DNA here is from genome assembly GCA_015222805.1 of Pseudomonadota bacterium. GTDB lineage: Bacteria > Pseudomonadota > Gammaproteobacteria > Xanthomonadales > SZUA-36 > SZUA-51. Next base: position 53,815 of record JADFVZ010000001.1, on the reverse strand, counting down.
AAGTGCCCGTGCGGATCAATAAAGCCCGGCAGCATGGTTTTGCCCTTTAAATCCATCTCTATGGTTTTGCCGGCAAACTTATTAACCGCTGCAGACTTCTTTCCAGCATAAATAATCCTGCCGTCCCGCTCGATAACCGCCTCCACATAAGTTGGCTTATCACCTTCCATGGTAATAATGTCGCCACCATAATAGATGGATTGTTCAAGTGGTTTGATTGGAGCAGCTTTTGCTTCTTGTGCCTGTACTGAAGGCACATTGGCGTTGCCAAAAACAGCTAAACAAGCCGTTAATAATATCCCCTTCCTGAGCATCTTGTTCCCCCTATATTTTTAATACAACGATTTATTGATAGTTAAAATGTATACACAAGACTGGCTGATAACATGGAGACCTTACGGACGTTATCAATATCAAACAATTCATATTCAGCTCGCACAGCAAAAGAGCCGAACTTCAACCTTGCACCTATTCCATAAGCAGGGTCCACACCATCATCATTCAATCTTACTGAATCAATGAGGACTTTTGCATCCCAGTTAATCAGGCCAGCCTTGGCAAATATACCAAAGGGGCCAAAACTCAAACCCACCAGGCCAAATGCATCAAAACCGCTTACGTTAAGGTCAGCAATATTTGATGTGGGGTTACCGAAATCAACATAGGAGGCTTCAACAGCCAGGTCAACCAGGGGGATATAACCAAAATTATAGCCACCAAAGATTTTATAGGCGAAATCACTTTCATTAAAATTTGCGATCTTAATCGGGGCATCACCAACACCGGCACCTATATAAATACCGCTGTCTGCACCCGCATAGACTGCGGCAGGGGCCAGCATGAAGAAACCGCTGATACAAATGATTAATATTCTAAATTTTTTAAATGTCATGATAGTCACTCCTGATCCAAGATAATTAGCGTTATTCTATAGCAAGCTCTACTAGTGGTACTTTTTTTCACCCGCCAAAACCTCGATTGGCAGTTTATTTTCCCGACTGGGCACTATGCAATTGTAAATATCGGCATAATTGCAGAGTGGGTTAGTAACCATATTGAAGTCGATTTCTACTTTGTTTCCGGCAGATGGTTCATCTACAATCAGGTAACGACCGCCGCCGTAACTGTATTTACCGGTGGTTTTGTCGGTGAATGGCACAAACAGGACTTCCGAGTGTTCGCCTTCCAGGGTGTTTTTATAGGCTGTGAGCTGGAGTTTTTCACCATCAATTTCAAACTTCAATAAAGCATATTTGAAGCGTTGTTTGATTTGCTGTCGGCCTGTTATCAGTTCAATTTTATCAGGTGACTGGAAAGGAACAATTTTTGCTGTGACTGCAAATTTTTTGTTTGGCTCGAATCTTTCAAGGGTTTCAAAATTTTTCATTTTTTGACTGTCAGCATCAAACACCAATACGGTGATCCGGTCATATGAGGGATAGACTGCCAGCGTAAACCGGCCAACTGACAATTCATCGCCGGCTTGCAGCAAGGAACCTGACTTCAGGACTTCATCCACCCGCACAACAGTAACACCAGCATCCAGAGCCATCCATTTCCAGTTACCCTCAACCAGGAACAAAGAGAATTTTTGATTTTCGCCTGCGTCAAGTGACCAGCCTAAAGCATCATCTTGTTCGACAAAGTAGACTGTGCCAGTTGCAGTGATTTCAAACCTTGAAACACCTGCCAACGGTGAAGTTGAACTGGTTTTAAACTCTTTATCCTGCTCGGCCCAGGCCGCATGCACGGATGCCAGCCAGTTATTCTGTGTATCAGCAACGATACTGGTTGCAGCAACACCGGATGGAATAAAAAGAGATACGAGAAGCAGGTAGAAACCGACACTGAAATAACCAGATACGCTCATGGTGATAAACTCCTTAATCAGATGTTATATTCTACACTCATCGATCTAGACCTTTGCACCTACAGCACAACAATTTAAACAGCATTTAGCGATGGATATCAACAAATGAACAAAGTTACTGTGGTTACCGCCTGTACCGGTGACAGGTCGGTTCTCAAGGCCATAGAAAGCGTCAGAAACCAGACCGAAACCGAGCATATCCACCTGTTAGTTGTTGATGGTCCGGTGTTTGCCGAGGAATTTAATGCCAATGTCCGCCCGCAGCTCCCTAACGACAGCCGAATTAAAATCCTTGAACTTCCATGGAACACCGGACATGACGGTTACTATTGTTACCGCATATATGCACTGGCAGGGCTGATCGTGGATACTCCATGGATAGCTTTCCTTGATCAGGATTGCTACTGGGAGGAAAACCACCTGGAATCCCTCACTACCCTTGCAGTTGAGAAGTGCCTGTCATGGGTATATTCCCTACGAAAAATCATTGACCTTAGCAATGGTGAAGCGGTTAACGACAACTGCGAAAGCATCGGTCCAGATGAGATTTGCTGGCAACACCAATACAGGGCTTTGTATCATGGAATCGCACCTAAACGACCCTGGTCCTACCTTGTCGACATGAACTCATACCTGATATCACGCGATCTCATTTTGCATACAGGACCGCATATGATCCAGCACAAACTGTCTGAGGCAATGCGCAAGGCCGGGGATCGAGTTCTTCTTGATGCCCTTCGACAATCAGGGTCTCCCTATGCCTGCAGTGGAAAACACACTGCAATTTGGCCGGTCAACGCCCCCTGTGATTACAGGGATCCTGCGCAGGATGAAGCAGAAATCTGGTCTGGAAATCGTGATATGGAACTTGAATTTTTCAGGCAGGGCAATAGTTTTATGCGTGAGAAATATGGAACTGACTTTCCCTGGACGAGGCAGGATAACCCGGTAAAATAAGATACCGGGCATTCATACAGGTGGAGTCAGGCTGGGCACCCTTTCAATTTCAACATCGATATTCAGGTATTTAACCACGAGCACCACCGTGCTTTGTGCCTGCATGGCTTTGTACATACAGTGGTTAATAGCATTGGTTACAGCCTTGAATTCCCCGCTAAGCTGGGTGCCCAGCTGGTTGGTGACAATTTCAATCCCGTCCTGTTCACCCAGGTCCTTAATAAATTCTATGATGGTGGGGATAGGGCCGTCTCTCAACGGGTAGAGGCTCAGATCAGCAACAATTTTCATAATTTAGGTCCCGTATCAGCTGGGTTTTTATTCTAAAATCTTGATAATACGTTGTTTAAATTCAGCATGGCAAGCCTGGCAGTCATCAATCAGTTGATGGTAAGCGGTTATGATTGCTGTCATGTCTTCATTGCTGGCGGCCCTGGAAAGTTTAACGGCAGTGTTGTGAACCAGGGTATCAAATTGTTTAAACTTCCCCATTTCACCGCCAAGGTTGGCGATCAATTTGGTTTTCGTAGCCATACCGGGGCTTGGGTGATTTGCGATTTTATTGGCGGCGACTTCAATCTGACTGAAATCCTGCAAAAAAATACCGGTAGTAATTTGCTGTGTGTCTTCCAGCAGGCCCTGCATAACCAACCTTAATCCATTGATCTGCTTTTCGTTTGCTTCTTCGGCAATTACAGCCCCGGAAACCATGCACAGTAAAAATATAACAACAACCCAACAATATATTCCAGACTTCATATTCTTAATTCTCACGTTTTGTAAATAATTGATTAATAATTTCAGCTTATGCTTCCTGTGACGCAATATCCCTGCCCTCTGCTCCCAGGCGGACAACCCCAAAATCTTCCATAATTGCGTACACCGAAGGCAGTACCAGCATGATTAACATCGTGGAGGTCAGCATACCAAAGACGATACTGGTTACCAATGGCACCAGAATAAGCGCCTGGGTACTAGTTTCGAATAACAGCGGTGTCATACCGGCTGCAGTGGTGGCTGAAGTCAGGAAAATGGCACGGAAACGGTCACGTACAGCCTGACCTGCTGCATCATGCAGGGCCATGCCCTCTTCAACATGGTGCTTAACAAAAATCACCAGCAGGATTGAGTCGTTGACCACAATGCCTGCCAGAGAAACGAAGCCGATCATGCTTGGCAGGGTAAAATCCAGCCCCATAAGCAAGTGACCCCAGATTGCGCCAATCAGTGCAAGGGGTATATTCAGCATCACCAGCGCCGGCTCGCGATAATTGCGGAAAATTAAACTCAGCAGCAGGAATACCCCAATCGTACCAAGACCAAAACCCGAAAGGATGGAGAACTTGGTTTCATTGCCATTTTCAACCTCACCTTTAAAGGCAATAGTTAGTTCAGGAAATTGTTCACGCAGCCGGGGTAAAAAGTTTTCCTGTGTTCCTTTGATTATTTCAGCGGTATTAGCAATTTCCGCATCCACATCGCCATAGATAGTTACTGTGCGTTTATGGTTGATATGCCCGATACGCGCTACTTCACGTTTTTCGGTAATTTTAGCCACACTGCTTAGGGGCAGTGACTCCCCAGTTTTTGAAAAAACAGTGAGGATATCAAAGTCTCGCAACTCATTGCCCGGCTGACTATCCAGTTTAGCAACAATCTCGTAGGCTTCGCGATGCTTATAGATTTCACTCACTTTCAGCCCCTGATAGGCTGCCCGGAGTTGTGCTGAAACACTGCGGGCGTCAACACCTGCCGCTAACGCACCGGGTTTTAACTGCACACTGTATTGTGGTTTACCAGGTCGCAGGTCGTCCAGCAGGTTGGATACACCAGCATACCCGCTGAGCCAGTTTTGTAATTGCCATGACGCCGTTGAAAGCTTATCTAAATCATCACCGCTTAAACGAATTTCGATAGCCCGCCCGGCAGGCCCTACTTTGGGTTCTTTAAAGCTCACGCTCAACACACCCGGTAGATCACCACTGTTTTTGCGCCACAGGCTGGTTAGCTCAACCATCCTGGTATTGCGCTCTTCGGTGTTCAACAGATCCAGGCTGATAGTTGCCAGGTGGGTACCATTCTCCGGTACACCCGAATGCGAACCATAAGTCAGTTGAATATTTTTAACCAATGGCTCTGATTCGTTTTTATTCAGGGTTTCCAGGGTGGTATCCAGCGCCTGCAAAATGGTCGCCATGACCGCTTCGGTATCTGCCAGCGGTGTACCCTGTGGCAACAACACCTGGGCATCAACGATATTACCCTCAAGATCGGGAAAAGCTTTGAATTTAACTGTGCCAGTAGCAATCAAACCAATGGAAAATACCAGCATTGCCAATGCAGTACCAACGGTGACATAACGATACGCGATCGCGGTATCTGCCAACTGGCCCACGCGTTCACGCATACGACTGAATACGGCTTCGAACTTTTGCCGTAAAGGGGGCGGCTCTTTGTGGTGCGCATGTTCCAGTGAATGCATTAGGTGATGCGGCAGGACTAAAAAGGCTTCTAGCAGGCTAACAGTTAACACCGACAGTAATACCACCGGTAGCACACCCAGGACCTGGCCCATATCGCCCTTCATCAGCAGTAAACTGCCAAACAAAAATGTTGAGGTCAAATAGGAAGCAAAAACACCTGCCAACACCCGTTTGGTGCCATCCATTGCCGCATCATAGGGTGATTTACCCTTCTTATACTCGTGCGCAATGCTTTCTGACAGCACAATGGCGTCATCCATCAAAATACCGATCGACATCAGCAACGCCACCATCGAAATCATGTTGATGGTAACACCCAGCATTACCATCATCGCCAGGCCACCAAGGAAGGAGATGGGTAAACCCACGGCTACCCAGATGGTATAACGCCAGCTAAAAAATGCAAATAATGTCAATGCAGCCAGCAACAGGCCCTGCCAGCCATTTTTTAACAGCAACTGCAGGCGGTCTCGCACCATGGCAGCACCATTCTGGGTAATGGTTAGTCGTGTGCCTGCAGGTAATATCTGGTTTTCCGCATCAACGAATGCCTGGATTGCATCAAATACCGTGAGGGTATCGTCACTGGTGTTTTTGTTGATAGTCAACAAACCTGCCGGAATGTCGTTGAGTTCAACCCGCTCTTCGGATTTTTCAAAGCGATCTTCCACCCGGGCAATATCACTCAACTTGATTTCGCCCCCCTCGGCAGTGTTAAGTATCACCAGGTCAGCTAACTCAACCGCAGTTTTGCGTGCATTATCAAAGCGGATCTGTAGGGAAGTTTCGCTGCCTTCAAGCACACCGGCTGGTAGTTCTATAGCCTGGCTGGCAATTAGATTGGCGATATCCTGAACACTTAACTGGTATTTTCGCAAGGTATCCGGGAAGATCAAAACTTGCAGCTGGTGTGTAGAAAACCCCGAAACAGTGACAATCGGGATATTCGGAACCGCCAGCAGTTTATTTCGATACTCTTCAGTTAAGGCTTTTAATTCTGAACGACTCAAGTTTTCAGAAGTAACAGCCACGTTCGCTACTGAACTGACTCGACCCAGTTCTTTAATTATGATGTCTTCGGTTTGTGTCGGAAAATCAGATATCGCATCCACCGCCGCATTGATATCATCATAAAAAGCCTTGATATCCCCTGCTTCCTGCATTTCCAGGGTAAAAATGGCGATATTGTCACGCGCATCACAGATTTGCTCTTTTAAGAAGCTGATACCGTCAGTGGCATCTTCCAGCCGGTTGCACAGGGCATCTTCCACATCTGCCGGGTTAGCACCCGGATAAGCGACCGTTACCTGGACCCGGCTAGGCTTCAGGGTGGGAAACGATTCTTTGTTCAGGCTGGATAAAGAAAACAGACCGATGGCAATAGTTGCCATCATCAAAATATTGCCGGCGGTCGGGTGCTTTATAAAATAGCGGATCATTCCCTGGCGCCTACTGCTAACCTGGCCAACTGGATCTCATATTCATCTGCAGGGATAACTTTTAACGGCAAACCATCCATGACCGGGATAACATCACTGATAATTACCCGTTCACCCACATTAATCCCGGCATTTTCCGTATCTGCGACAACAACCAGGTTGCCCTGGGTAAATAGAATGTCCAGGGTACGAATGGATAGAGTGTCGTCAGCTTCAGCTACATACACCCGCCCCTGATGCACAGCTTTTCGTGGCAATACAAGGGCTAGCCTGGCCGGTGAAAATAATTCAACCGAGGTATACATTCCCTTTAATAATGGTGGGCGTACCCCGGGGATTACTCCTTCGTAGGGATCATTAACCGCGATCACCAGGCCAAGCGTATCGCGAATGGGATCTACTGATTCACTCAATCGGATTAACTTTCCTTCCCAGATACTTGGTTCACTGGAATTCCCAACCAATCTAACCCGAGCCTCCAGTTGCATTTTCCCCAGTGCTACCTGCAGGCTACTTGCACTTGCAAGGCTTATTGAAGGGTTGTCATGCAGGTCAAACAAACCGCTGATCAAGTTACGGAATTGATTCAACGGGAGCCTGGCATTAATTTCTACCGCCTGCACACCCAATGCTTCAAACAGGGTACCGCCGGCCTGGACAAACTCACCTTCTTCAACCTGGACGGTGCCAATCCTGGCGTCAAAGGGCATGCTGACTTCTGTACGCCCCAGGGTATCTTTACTCTTGTTAACCAGACTTTCAGATTGTTTAATCTGTGCATTAATAGCCGCTCTTCGGCTGTCGAAACTTGATAATTTCCCCTGGATATCCTGGATTTGCTGGCGCTGGGATAAAACTGCCTGCTCTTCTCTGTCCAGGGCACTTTGGGAAATGGTACCTTTGACAATAAGCTGCTGCATACGATCAAGTTCTTTTTGCTGAACAGCCAGTTTTTTCTGGGCAATAACCAGGGCTGATTTTGTGCTCTTTTCTTCAACCAGTAGCTGGGTTAAAGCTGACTGGCTGCCTGCAAGCGCCGCTGTGCTTTGATTCAATGAAATCTCGAAAGTCGTAGGCTCAATTCGCAGCACTATCGTGCCCTGGTCTATGCTTGCCCCCTTTTCCAGGTTTGGATGGATATAAACTATTTTGCCACTGACTTCTGATTTGGCTTTAAGTAAGACAGCTGGTTCAACATGCCCAAAGGCCATGGCACTAGCACGAAACGGAATCTTTTTGGCAGTGATTACCTCTACAGCTTTTTGAGGATAGCCCTTCTCCTCATGCTCAGCCGGTGATTTTGTTTTTACCAAAATCACCACTATCATAATTGCTGATACCAGGATAATCGGCAGGATAGTAAATTTTTTTAAAATTTTTTTCATTTCAGCTCAAGTTACTCAAGTTTATCGCCCGGTTGCATAGTATATAGGTGCGGGCGAGTATGGTGCTGTAAATACAGGTAAAAATTGTTTCAAAGTATTTCAAAAACGATTACATTTATACAGCGAACTGGTAAGCCGTAACTACGGTCATTTATGCTGAAGTTAGTGGTTGCCCCCGGCCAGCTCTCCCAATTGACTGTAATGTACTCCCTGAGCGCAGAGAAGATTCTCTGGCTATGACCAGTATTGTCGGAACACTAACTAAAATTATTTATCCTTGTACTGGCAGTTTTGATCGTACTGGACATTTATTAATGGATAAAAACGCATTAGAACTGATACATTCCGGCCAACCGGAATTTTTTTGAAGTTATTTCAGTGCAGATCCCCACGATCGAGCAGGACCTGATAAAACAATTTCGGCTGTTTATCTCTGTACCAGCAGACCGGAAATAAAGAGGACACTTAAATAGTGTAGTTGAAAATGCAACCGCCAGTAGTGACGCCCCCGCAGCCTGGCCCAGGCTGCGGGGTTTTATCTTACTAGCGAGTAGTGATTTTTTTCCAGCCTGCAGGGACTTCAAAATCCGATGACGGAACTGAGCTACCGCTAATGTTGGTCACTTCAGTCGCAATCATGAAAACAGCCACAGAAGCATTAGCGGCATTCTCCGTTGAAACTTCTGGTTGCGGCTTCGGTTTTTTCTTCTTTCTGAATTTATTGAACATTCCGCCAATCAGCTCCCCGCTGGCGGCTCCGAGTGCGGATCCGGCAATGGAACCACCGACGCTGTTACCCATATGTTCAGCAATTTCCTGACCGACAGCCTGACCGGCATGCCCAGCTGCCGTACCAACAGCAGCATTTAAACCGGCATTTGCCGCATTTCCCCACATTTCATCCATAGCTATGGTTTGGCCACCTGCCATTGTGCAGTTTTCACCACCCATTTCCAACGACATTACAGACTTAACCGGATAACCTTTGAGATCATACGCTTCTTCAAATACATCCCCCCAACCACTACCAAACATCGCCATTAAACCAGCAAACATACCCTGTCCCTGGGACATTAACTCTTCCATACCCATTTTTTTGGCCATAGCCTTCGTATAAGCTATCATTTCATCATCACCCGGCATCCTTTTCGCCATCCAGTTCTCCAGGGTCCAGGTAATATTGCAGGCTTTCTTTGTAGTTTTGTCGGTACAGGTTCGGGTGACATTAATAATGTATTGGCTAGCCTTTACACCGGCAAACTTTTCTTTCTTGCCGGTCTTGTCTGTATTTACAACCATTGGAGACCACTGACAGCTTTCTTCACTCACCGGCAATGCACTTTCACCGCCACCCTGCATGGATTCAAGTTGTTGCATACTCTTATCCATTTGCGCACGCATTTGTGCAAAGGTCATTTCTGAATACTGCTTTTTCTCCGCTGACAAGGTCCAGATAAGGTCTTTATCTAAACGTGTGATGTTGATATTGTTTCCTGCCTTCATAAGCCGACCCATCATTCCGGATTTTGCCTCCATGACTGTTTCTGTACGCGATTTATCGCCGGCAATTGAAGTGGTCACATTCACCCTTGAATTAAGCATGGACATAACACCGCCAGCCTGGACCTCAATGTGTTGCTGCATCGTTACATCAGCATTTGCAGTACCGGCAGCCAACGCTGCAGACAGGCAAAGGAAAAGTTTAGTTGATTTTATTTCTAACATTATTGATCCTCTCTTAAGATTGAACTTTTCTATTTTAATATAGCCTATATCGGCACTATTATCTGGCTGAACCAGTAAAGTTTGATATTCAGGCTTTCAACTCGCATTACAACATTGATACCGGATTGCTGTTAATACTACCATCCGAATATATGACTCTCCAACTGCTAGCCACATATTGAAACCGGGAATCAACTCCAGCCTGACGGGGCAACAGGTGCTCAGCCTAACCGCCATTGGGAATAGCAAACAACACAACCAGCAGTAATATCAGGCTTATTATCAGGAAACCGACACGTTGAAGAAGGTGCTCCCTGCCACGGGATGCAATCAACGCTACTACACACTGCAACAGGTAATAAGCTGCGAAAGCCCGTGAGGCAATCGTAATGATTTCGAAAATGCTCGCTGACCAGATCAGGATAATCGCTAATCCCGCCACCAGGGCATAGCCAGAACCGGGGCTTAGGCGCTCGCGGCTAAACTCCGATATCAGCCCGCCGGCACCGGCGGTATCGGCAACCGCCGCGCTAAACTGACTCATAACGGCGGCAACGACCAGCATTGCCGGCAGCACCACCGCCACCGCAGCAGAAAGTGTGATAATCGCGGTTTCATCGCGCGCGGAATGAAAATCGCCCAGCAACGGCAGCGCTAAACCAATAAACAGCAAATAGATCATCGCAGACAGCAGTTGTGCGTTACGCATGCTGCTGATGCGTATTTCGGCAGTGTACTTCGCCCCAAGGTAACGGGACGTCTCAAAGCCCTGAATAATCAGCAGGATGCCTGCCAGCAATTGCAGGGAATGCATCCAGTCCTTAACCGGTTGATATGCAATTTCATTACCGACCTCCGTCAACCAGGCAAGATCAAACCAGGCGAGACCAAGCAACAGGGATGCAATAATTGCAAGTTTGATGTCGACTGCGGTTTCCTCCATAACTTCGAGGCCATCCAGTCCGCGTAATAAGCCTGTCAGGGCAATCAAAACCAGCATCGCAGTGGTAATCAGGTTGGCTGCAAGTTCGCTTTCCACCTCCATGGCATGCAGCACAAAAGAAGCCAGCAAGCGCAGATAAAATGCTACCGAAATCACATAGGCGAAGCTGAGCACCAGGCCGGAAATGCGCTCCACCAACAACAGCGCATTGCTTCCCTGATCACTATTCAATAATGGCTCTGCATAGCGGATGTTATAGCGAATAACTTCGCCTATTGCATAGGCCAGCAGTACGATCCCCGACATGGCGAGCAAGGCCCAGCTGTTAACAGCGTGAGCCAGTAGCGGTCCGGCAACCAGAAAACCGCTGCCGATGATAGAGGCCAGGGGTGTAATGGTTGCCCGCCAGCTTTGAGACTGCCGTACTCGCGGTTGAAATAGCAGGACTACAACCACAATAGCTACGCTAAGTAATAAGGCATTTTCAAGCATTAGCTGCTCTCACCTATAACCTGAGAATCCGGGTCAGCACGTTATCTTGGCGGCCCTTCTGCATTTTCCGGCAATGAACTTGCGGAGGTATACCAGGCTGACCTTGAACCGCAGTAAATGTTCTGGCTTGGCCGGATTCCGGGATCTTCATCAAGTGAACCGGCCGGGACGATGACAACCTTGCCACTTTTGGACAACCACGGTAATGAAGAACCACAATTTTTACAAAATGAAGTCGCAAAGTATTTTGTTTCCGGCGGATCATAGCGGCCAACATATTCTTCACCACCCAGCCAATGAAAATCAGCAGGCGCAACAAATACATTGGCAGCATGTGCACTGCCGGTTACTTTCTGGCAGCGAGTGCAATGACAATATTGAAACACGCCCATATTCCCACTTAATTCATAACTGACTTTTTTACAAAAGCAGCTGCCGGCTACGCTATTTTTGGACATATCAGATCCCTGTACTTCCCTTACTTGAGAGGAAATATATTACTCCTATACCAGCTCCCCGTAAAAGAGGGTTATCTAATTTAAATACATCTGTTTTTATTGGGTTATTATCTACAGCAATGAGTTTAAAGGCAGAAGCCAATGATCAAGCCCCTAATCAAATATAGTCAACGCGCATTAATGCTCCTGCTAATTCTAGCCGTTAGCACCCTGCTATTGCGTATCGCATTGTTCGAGGGACCGGTAAAACCAGCCACTGCATTACCCCTGACATCCATCATCGACACTCATGTACATATCGCCGGCCTGGGTTATGGTGGCAGTGGCGCCTTTGTTTCAGAGGAAATGGAAGACAGTTATAAATTCGACATCTACCTGGATGCCTTTGGTGTAAGTCGTGATGAACTGGAAAAACATGGCGATCAGATCATTGTCCAGCGCCTGGCTGAAACGATCAGGGCATCAACAAAAGTAAGCGGCGCTATCGTCCTGGCAATGGACGGGGTAATCAACCAGGACGGGGAACTGGATAAAGAAAAAACCCAGGTTTATCTTCCCAATGATTATGTTGCCCTGGAAACTGCAAAGTACCCTGAACTGTATTTTGGTGCGAGTATCAACCCGTATCGAAAAGATGCCTTGCAGCGGCTGGAAAAAGTTAAACGGCAGGGTGCAAAACTGATTAAATGGATTCCCAACATCCAGCATATTGATCCATCTGACCCGCTGCTCGTTCCTTTTTACAAAAAGATGGTCGAACTGGATTTACCTTTGCTCTGCCACGCCGGGCAGGAGCGTTCGTTTGACTCGGCTATCGATGAATATGGCGACCCAACACGACTTGAGTTGCCGCTACTGCTTGGGGTAACAGTTATCGCAGCCCATATTGCCACCACCGGGGAAACTGAAGATGTCAGTAACTATGAACGGCTCCTGCCCATGTTTTCAAAACACCCGAACCTCTACAGCGAAATTTCCAGCCTGACCCAACTGAATAAACTGGGGTATTTGAATATGGCGATTACAGAACGCGAGCTGGAAGGCCGCTTGCTGTATGCCAGTGATTACCCGCTGGTGAATATGATCCTGGTCTCACCCTATTACTTTCCGCTTAATCTCACCATTGAGCAAATGAATGAAATTTCCAGTATCAACAATCCCTGGGATCGGGACGTTGCCCTTAAACAGGCGCTGGGTGTGCCGGCAGAGATGTTTGCCAACAGTGCTAAGTTATTTAACTTACCCTAAATGTAGCGATTAGAAATGATAAAACTTTACCAGTTTCCGATTTCCCACTATTGCGAGAAAATCCGTTGGGCACTTGATTATAAAAACATTGAGTACGAGTCGGTCAACCTGATTCCCGGTCTACATATCAAACAGACAAAAAAAATGGGTTTGCGTTCTTCAGTACCCATTCTTCAGCATGGCGGTAAATACATCCAGGGATCTATAAATATTATTGATTACCTGGACCTCACCTTTCCACAAAGCCAGTTATCTTCAGGCTCAGTAGTTTTAAAGTCGGAAGCACTAGAGTGGGAAAAATACCTCGATAAAGAAGTGGGTGTGCATGTGCGCCGCTGTATTTATCACATCCTGCTGGATCACCCTGCAATTGTGAAACCGTTCTTCCTGAAAGACGGCCCATGGTATGGCCCATTATATTTATTCCTCGCCTACCCGAAGCTGGTAAAAGTCATGCGCGAGTTTATGAATATCAACCCGGAATCAGCAGCGCAATCACGCAAAGCACTGAATCTTGCTGTGGATAAACTGGATGCGCACTATAAGGGCAATAACTTCCTCGCAGGTGAGCAATTCAGTCGGGCTGATCTTAGTGCTGCCGCCCTGCTAGCTCCCCTGACCATGGAAAAACAATATGGCCTCGATTGGCCGCAGCAACTTCCTGATGATTTACGTGAATTGATGGATGAGTTTTCACCCCGGCTTGGGTGGGTTAGTCGAATATATTCAAGCTACCGTTAGTGCTTAATCAGGATAAGTCTGGGCCGTGAGACTGGGGTGATTGACGGACTTATCTATCGCAGCTGACTGTCCTTGCTGCCGCGTCGATTGTAACCACTGATGGCTTTACGCTTTTTATCTTCTTCGGCCTGGCAGTTTATACACAGGCGCACACCCGGCACGGCTTCTCGGCGTGCAGCAGGGATATCTGCATCGCATTCCTCACAGTTACATAGACTGTCACCACGCGGTAATTGAGAGCGCGATCGCTTAATTGCATCCTCGATGGTTGCATCAATCTGCTCCTGGACCGCACCGTCTTTAGCAAAGCCTCCAGCCATTCAAATCTCCAGAAAGCCCTTTCAAGCAGGCCTTAGAACAAGCTTTATCAGCTGATAGAACAGCTCATATCTTCACCACAGCACATAGGTGATTTTATTTTTCCATGGCCGTTGGGGCATTTGGAAATCTGCACTTCGCTACCATCGTCCAGTTTGAGTGCATCATTGACTAAAGGGGCATCGCAATGTCCGCAAGTCGCATTAACGCTCATACCGCATTTTGCACATTCATAAGTTGCCATAATAACTCTCTCTTTGGTGGTTAATTAACCGATTGTACCCCTGAATATTACCAGCTGCCAATTGTTGCTGTTAACAATTGCCGTTTAGATGCTTGACACAGCCGGAAAAACCGAATAACTTAATTCACATAAATAAACAGGCATCATCAGGCAATAATTAAACAAATGACAACCAACATCAACCAGCTCATGCTTCTTAAGCTTCTACTTAACAGTAGATTGCGCGGGTCTTGTTGTCTTGTTTAACTAAAAAAACGAATTCACACAAAACCCGCGTCTAGAACGCGGGTTTTTTTTTGCCACAACTGAAACACACGAGAAATACCATGAGCGATAAGATTATCATTTTCGACACAACGCTACGCGATGGCGAGCAGGCCCTCAATGCCAGCTTGTCAGTACATGAAAAGCTGCAGATTGCCCTTGCAATTGAGCGACTCGGTGTTGATGTTATGGAGGTCGGTTTTCCAGTTTCCTCCCCGGGTGATTTTGAATCGGTACAAAAAATTGCAGCTACTATCAAAAACAGTCGCGTTTGTGCACTCTCACGGGCGATTGAAGGCGATATCAAGGCTTGCGGTGACGCACTGTCGGTAGCAGAACAATTCCGTATTCACACTTTTATCTCAACCTCTGATGTACATGTAAAGGAAAAACTCCGTTGCGACTTCCAGGATGTACTGGATATGGCGGTAAAAGCGGTAAAATATGCGCGAACCTTCACCGATGACGTTGAATTCTCCTGTGAGGATGCCGGTCGCACCCCTATTGATAATTTATGCCGGATGGTTGAAATGGCGATCAAGGCCGGCGCAACCACAGTGAATATACCGGACACCGTTGGTTACACCCTGCCGGATGAATTTTCCGGAATTATCACCCAGTTGTTTAACCGGGTTCCAAATATCGATCAGGCAGTGATCTCTGTACATTGCCATAATGATATGGGCCTGGCAGTTGCCAATTCACTGGCTGCGGTCAATGCCGGCGCACGCCAGATTGAATGTACGGTGAATGGCATTGGTGAACGCGCAGGGAATGCCGCGCTGGAAGAAATCGCGATGATTTTACGCACTCGGGAAAAACAGCTCAACCTGAGTACCAATATCAAGCACACCGAAATTTCACGCACCTCCAAACTGGTCAGCCATCTTTGTAACATGCCGGTGCAGGCGAATAAGGCTATCGTTGGTGGCAATGCTTTCAGTCACTCTTCCGGAATCCATCAGGATGGTGTTTTAAAATCACGTAGCACCTATGAAATCATGACTCCGGAAAGTGTCGGCATCAACCAGAACAAGCTTAACCTGACCTCGCGTAGCGGTCGGCATGTGATCAAACACCGGATGGCTGAACTGGGTTACCTGGAGACAGATTTTGACCTCGAAGAACTGTACAAGGACTTCCTCATTCTGGCAGATAAAAAAGGCCAGGTTTTTGATGATGACCTGGAAGCCATGTTGTTTATGGAGCAGCAGGACCACAAGCAGGATCATTACAAACTGGATTACCTCAGTGTTCAGTCGGGTTTAAATGTAATCGCCACCGCCAGCATCCAGTTGTCTACCGGTGATAAAACCGCCGAGAAAGCCGCTACCGGTAACGGGCCTGTAGATGCCTTGTTCAGCGCCATCCGCCAGGCGATTGATTTTGAATTTGATGTTGTGAGTTACCGGATTTCAGCCAAAGGTGAGGGTGAAGACAGTCTCGGCCAGGTTGAACTGATAGTGGCCTGGCAAGGGCGAAATTTCCATGGCTTTGGGCTGGCAACCGATATAATTGAAGCCAGCGCCAAAGCATTGGTACATGTATTGAATAATATTTACCGGGCCCAGACTGTGGCACTGCTAAAACAGCAGTCACAAGCTCCCACTAACGTGAACACAGGATAAGCATGTCAACAATTGCAATTTTAGCCGGAGACGGAATCGGCCCGGAAATAATGACCGAAGCCATTGCAGTCATCTCGACTGTAAGTGACTGCCTGTCGATTCCACTGGAACTTAAACATTATGATGTTGGTGGCTATGCCATCGACAAGCACGGTGTTGCCCTGCCGGATGAAACCGTCAGCGGCTGTGAACAGGCCGATGCCATATTATTCGGTTCAGTCGGTGGACCAAAGTGGACAAACTTACCGCCGGCAGAGCAACCTGAACGGGCTTCCCTGCTGGGCTTACGCGGACATTTTAATTTGTTCTGCAATATGCGCCCGGCACAGCTACAGGCGGAGATGTCACAACTATCGCCTTTGCGGGCAGACATATCTGCTAAAGGTTTTGATATCCTGGTAATGCGCGAGCTGACCAGTGGAATCTACTTCGGCAACCCTAAGGGCCGGGCTGGTAGCGGTGAGTCTGAAACCGGCACAGATACCATGGTTTATACCCGCGCTGAGATCAGCCGTATCACCCACCTGGCATTCCAGGCGGCGATGAAACGCGGCAAACACCTGACTTCAGTGGATAAAGCCAATGTGCTGGCATCCAGTCAGTTATGGCGTGATGTTGTTACTGAAATCTCCGCTGATTATCCCGAAGTTGAAGTTGAGCATATGTATATCGATAATGCGGCCATGCAGATGATCCGCTCACCCTCGCAATTTGATGTGGTTTTATGCTCCAACCTGTTTGGCGACATTCTCTCCGATGAGTGCGCCATTATCACTGGCTCCATGGGCATGCTGCCATCGGCCAGCATGAATAAAGACGGTTTCGGCCTGTATGAACCCGCCGGCGGCAGCGCCCCAGATATAGCCGGTAAAGGGATTGCCAACCCGGTCGCACAAATACTTTCCGCGGCACTTATGTTCCGCTACAGCCTTGATAACGAAACCGCCGCAAGCCTGATTGAAAAGGCAGTGGCCGATACCTTGACGGCAGGACATTTAACCGCTGACCTGCTGCCCGGGGATGATAAGACGGCTGCACTAAGCACGGCGCTAATGGGTAGCTATATTTGTAATCGAATAAAGGAAATATCCCGTGGCTAAGAACCCAGTTATGACCCTATATGAAAAAATCTGGCGACAACACCTGGTTGTCGACAAGCCTGGTGAAACACCGTTGTTATATGTAGACCGGCACTTAATCCATGAAGTAACCTCGCCACAGGCATTTTCAAACCTGGCGTTCCATGGTCGCAGGGTGCGCTGTCCTGAACGTACTGTCGCCACCATGGATCACAACATCTCCACCCGCTCAACCGGATACGATGCAGTTGGCCCCGCCAGCGCCAACCAACTGCGCACCCTGGAAAAAAACTGTGAGGCATTCGGTATTGAATTGTTCGGCATGGGCCACAAAAACCAGGGCATCGTGCATGTTATCGGACCGGAACTCGGCTTGACCCTGCCCGGCACTATTATCGTATGTGGTGATTCACATACTGCAACCCATGGTGCTTTCGGCGCACTGGCCTTCGGCATCGGTACTTCCGAAGTCGAACATGTGCTGGCCACCCAGACCCTGCGTCAGAATAAAGCGAAAACCATGAATATTGTGGTTGACGGAAATGTTCACCAGGGTATTAGTGCCAAGGATATTATCCTCAGTATTATTGGCAAAATCGGACATGCGGGGGCGACCGGCTATGTGGTTGAATATTCAGGTGATGCCATTACTGCCTTATCCATGGAAGAACGCATGACTATCTGCAATATGTCGATAGAGTTTGGGGCCAAAGCCGGACTGATCGCAGCCGACCAGACGACATTCGACTACCTGCAAAATCGGGAATATACGCCGACAGGTGGTCACTGGGACCAGGCATTGGCGGAATGGCAACAATTGCATAGTGATAAAGGAGCTTCTTTTGATAAAACTATCGAATTAAATGCAGCCGAAATCAACACCCAGGTAACCTGGGGCACGAATCCTGGACAGGTGGTAGCAGCTAAAGGAAATATTCCCTTCCCCGCCTCATTTACAAACCAGACCGACCGCGACTCATGCGAGAAGGCGCTGGCCTATATGAACCTTGAAGCCGGCAAGAAAATTACCGACATCAGCATCAATAAAGTTTTTATCGGCTCTTGCACCAACAGTCGAATAGAAGACCTGCGTGCCGCCGCCTCGGTAATTAAAGATGGTAAAGTCGCCGATGGCGTTGATGCGATTGTAGTTCCCGGGTCTTACCATGTGAGTAACCAGGCTGTTGAAGAAGGCCTTGACCAGGTATTCATTAATGCAGGGTTTGAATGGCGCCTGCCGGGTTGTTCAATGTGCCTGGCGATGAATGATGACATCCTTGAAGCGGGTGATCGCTGTGCTTCAACCAGCAATCGTAACTTTGAAGGCCGCCAGGGCCGCTCCAGTCGCACCCACCTGGTCAGTCCGGCAATGGCGGCAGCAGCTGCTATAGCCGGTCATTTTATTGCCCTGGACGGAGCGCATAAGCATGAATAAATTTATTACCCATCACGGAATAATCGCACCATTGGACCAGGCCAATATCGATACAGACCAGATCATCCCCAAACAATTCTTAAAGAGTACCGAACGTATAGGTTTTGGCAAACACCTGTTTCATGACTGGCGCTACCGGGATGATGACGGAACACAGGAGAACCCTGATTTCATCCTCAATAAACCTGAATATAAGGCTGCCTCAGTTTTATTGACGCGAAGAAACTTTGGTTGTGGCAGCAGCCGGGAACATGCACCCTGGGCACTCGAAGAATTTGGTTTTAAAGTCATTATTGCACCCAGTTTTGCGGATATTTTTTCTGGCAACTGCATTAATATCGGCCTGCTGCCTGTGGTATTGACTGAAGATGAAGTTGAGGAATTGATTCAATTTACCCATCAAGGTACTTTGTCCGTCGAAGTTGATCTCAAAGCACAAACGGTTACCGCGGGAGGTAATATTTATTCATTCGTGATCGATGAATTCCACAAACACTGTTTACAGGAAGGAATCGACAGCATCGACTGGACACTTGGCAGTATGGCAGAAATATCAGCCTACGAAAAAACCATCCCCAGCTGGCGGTAAAATTAACTACGGGATCAAGTTTACTTGCGTAATGGGGAAATCTTAATATTGCGATGCTCACTAACTGGCAAGGCTTTCAGCGCATCACTTAATCTGGCAGCACCCGGGATTTGCAAATCAGGATTTAACTCAGATAAGGGCAATAGTACAAAAGCGCGTTGTAACATTCGCGGGTGCGGAACTTCCAGTTCAGCCGAACTTAATTGCTGTTGTCCATACAGCAGGATGTCAATATCCAGGGGGCGCGCCGACCAACGGTCTGCCAGATGATCTCGACCAGCTTCAAGCTCAAGCTGCTGACAAAAATGTAAAAGACTATCTGCGCTCAGTGTGGTTCTGATTTCAACGACCTGGTTCAGGTAGTCGTTTTGCACAGTTATATCAATAACCCCACCACCCCAGGGTTTGCTCAGGTAATTTGAGGAGGAACGCAAGCTGGTGATTAAAGGATGTGAAGACAGTACCTGTCGGGCCAATTCGAACTGTGTATGGACATCGCCGAGGTTTCCACCCAACCCCAGATATACAAGAACCGCCTTAGTGGGCATCCTGGCCGCTGGCCGGTTTCCGCTTCCGCGGCCGACGCCTCTTACTGCCTTTCCCGGATACGAAAATTTCCTTCTCCTGCTCAGCATGTGAGATCGTCTGTATCTGTGTCCACCAATCAACCAGGGGTAATAGGGCTTCATCTTCGAGGGAGCGCAGGATCAGGAAATCATAGGCTGCCCGGAACTTGCGTTCATTCAACAAACGCCAGGCACGGCTTCCGCGGGTTTTCTCAAAACGCGGCTGCATTGCCCAGATACCGCGTGTGACTGCTGAAAACCGCCGAGGTATCGCGGTCACGCGACATTGCCTGGCTATAATTTCGTCGCCGGCAATGGTCAGTGCATCCTGGGCGGAATAACCCTTATCTTCATACTTGCGGGCACGCTCATTCATCGGCTCCCAGAGCAATGCAGCAAACAAAAATGCCGGTGTCACCGGTTTTCCCTGATGGATACGCTCTTCGGTATTCAACATGGCCTGTTGCAGCAGTGGCCCTTCCTGTACCCGTTTGGTTTTATCAAATTTCAGTTGTGGAAACAGCTGATGAACCAGCCCCCAGTTTTGCATTACCGCAAAACTTGCCACAGCGTGGCTGCTGAGTAACAGTTTTAGAACCTCATCAAACAGGCGTGCAGGCGGCACATCGGCCAACAACTGCCCTGCTTTATAGATGGGCCGTTCACTTGCTGCATCTGCCTTGACTCCAAGTTTTGCGGTGAATCGAGCGGCGCGGAGTACCCGTACAGGATCTTCCCTGTAGCGTAGTTCCGGGTCACCGATAACTCGCAACAAACGTTTATTCAAGTCTTCATAACCGCCCACAAAATCATAAATTTCTTCGGCCAGGGGATCATAAAATAATGCATTAATCGTGAAATCACGTCGAATCGCATCTTCAGCCATGCTACCGTAAGTATTGTCAGATAATATCCGACCGCTGTTCTGGCAGGTTTTGTTTTCTTTGGCAGATGCAGGACCACGAAAAGTTGCAACTTCTATGAGTTCACCACGCGTATAAACATGCACCAGTCGAAAACGCCGTCCGATAATACGCGAACGCCGAAACAGTTGATGTATCTGCTCCGGGGTAGCATCAGTGGCAATATCAAAATCTTTAGGTTTCATGCCGAGCAGGAGGTCGCGTACGCCACCACCAACAATATAGCCATGATAACCCGCTTCACTAAGGGTTCTGATTATTTCGACCGCAAAACGGTCAACCCGTCTCTTATTAATTCGGTGCTCTGCCACAGGCAGGACCTTGGCATTTATGGTTGTACTAGCTGATGACAAAGTTATTTTCCATCTATGGGCTGTTGTAATTATTGCCCCATTGAATATTAGGTTTAATTCATTTAAGCATTAGTTTATCATGCGTACTATATTCACAATACTATCCCGGAGAGTAATATAACAATCGGGATTTATGCTCCCTTCGTCTAGTGGCCAAGGACGCTGCCCTCTCAAGGCGGAAACACGAGTTCGAGTCTCGTAGGGAGCGCCACAAACAGGTTAATTTTATGACATATGTAGTAACTGATAATTGTATTAAGTGCAAATATACCGATTGTGTAGAAGTTTGTCCGGTTGATTGTTTTTATGAAGGCCCGAACTTCCTGGTAATCGATCCGGAAGAGTGCATTGACTGTACATTATGCGAACCGGAGTGTCCGATCGGTGCGATTTTCCCGGATGATGATTTGCCCAAAGGCCAGGAACATTTCCTCAAATTAAACGCTGAACTCACCCTGCTCTGGCCGGTTATCACCGAAATGAAGGCCGCACCGGCAGATGCTGATGAGTGGGATGGCGTTGCCGATAAACTACAGTACCTGGAGCGCTAATTACCCGAGGCGCTCAAGGAAAGATCCAAAGACTACTCCGGCAGCAGCCGCTTCAACTGGCCGACCTTCTACATCCTGTAAATATATTCGGGTGGATTTACCCTCATCCTTCAACTGTAAACGATACCTGCCCGAATAATCAGGACCCCGATTGTCCTGCCAAAACTTCATTTTTTCCCAGGTTGTCTTTTTGTAATAAAGCCGTTCATGGAAATAGTCAAAATCGTATGTCAGGTCTGCCTCATTGGTTTCAACATTTGTCAAACCAATTCGCGACAGGCTCAGGCCAACTCGTCGCCAGCTTGAAGCCAGGGTGTCCTCCATTACTAAATAGGTACCGTGGGCACTATACCCAATCGTTACATTAGAATTCTCCAACTGTCCGCTGGACAATACCAGGGGTGGCAAGGTACTTTCAGGCTCAGATGTAACTGGCGGCAACTCATTTGCAGCTATAGCCGGATTAACTGCTGTGTCAGTTCTTGGAGGATCAAGGTCAGCAGGAACATCCAGTCGTTTGGTTTCCTGGGCACGGACATAAGCTGTTTTGCGCTTTTCTGATGTACCACAGGCTGCCAGAGCTACTACCAGAGCAAGGCTCAGCAAGAGAAAAAATACTTTTTTCATAAAAAATCTTCTACAATGTTTTTAGGGTTTGTAATGCGCTATCCAGTTCGGAGCGCATTGATTCATCCAGAGGTAACAGGGGCAAACGTATTCCGCTGCCTATTTTACCTAATTTATACAGTGCCCACTTGATTGGTATGGGATTAGAACTCAGTGCTGCAGCGGTATACAGTGACTGAAAGGACTGATCCAGGGCCAGGGCGCCTTTAGAATCGCCTGCAAGCGCTAATTTTACCATTTGTGCGTAGCTTGCAGGGATCAGATTATTAATTACCGATATCACTCCACTTGCCCCCGCTAGCAAGCTTTCACATGCACTCGGATCATCACCGCTGAGCAATAC
Source organism: Pseudomonadota bacterium (assembly GCA_015222805.1). Lineage (GTDB taxonomy): Bacteria > Pseudomonadota > Gammaproteobacteria > Xanthomonadales > SZUA-36 > SZUA-51. Next base: position 31,154 of record JADFVZ010000001.1, on the reverse strand, counting down.
CAGATGATCAGAGAATCGCTCGACCAGTTCAGGCATTCTCCCGGCCAGTGGATTAGCTTCCTTCAGGGCAACGATATTGTCCCGCTGACAAAGCCGGGCTACACTGTCTGGACAGAGGTCAACCCCGGTACGCGCAGGTACATTATAAAGAATCAGGGGAAAATCACAGGCATCTGAAACAGCCTGGTAATGAGCGACAAGGCCTGACTGTGGTGGCCGATTATAGTAAGGAGTAACAATCAGCGCCCCGTCAGCACCTGCCTGCATTGCAAGTTGAGTTGTCTTGATAACCACGGCTGTCGCCGGGCCCCCACAGCCTGCAATTACTGCACAGCGCCCCGCAATCCGGGCAACTGAAACCTTCAGTAACTGCTCATACTCCGATCCGGTGAGAACAACAGACTCTCCTGTAGTTCCAGCAATAACAACAGCATCTGTACCTGACTGCAAATGCCAGTCCAGTAGTTTTTCCAATGCAGCCCAGTCCAATGAACCATCGGCATGCATTGGCGTTACCAGCGCGACTATACTGCCTGTAAACATATCATCACCTTATTTGTACACGATATTTTTTTCAAGAAAAACCGAACAGTTTGTCATGGTACTTGCGAGCAGGAGCACTGGCAAGTATGCTCACACCTGTAAGCATCAATTGGCAGTAGACAGATGATAAAGATCGGCGCAAAAGCACCTGACATACCATTAGCCGCAACCGATGGAAAAACCATCTCAATCAAAGACTTTAAGGGCAAATCCCTGATTCTCTATTTCTACCCTAAAGATAATACACCCGGTTGCACCCGCGAGGGTCAGGACTTCAGCGATCTTTACCCCCAATTCCAGGCTGCCAACAGTGAAATCCTGGGGGTTTCACGCGACACTGTCCGCGTACATGATAACTTTCGTAAAAAACACCAGTTTCCTTTTGACCTGCTCTCCGATTCTGAAGAAAAACTCTGCAATGCTTTCGGGGTCATCCGTGAAAAGAAACTTTACGGACGGACCTATATGGGCATCGTACGCAGTACATTCCTGATCTGCCCCGAGGGTAAACTGGTTGCGGCCTGGGATAAGGTCCGGGTTAAAGATCACGCGCAGGATGTCCTCAATACTTTACTAGGTAATCAACAATCCTGATGGAGAAATAATGGTACACCGCAAACGGCTGTATATTCTCGACACTAATGTGCTGATGCACGACCCCACCGCTCTGTTCCGTTTCGAGGAACACGATATCTTCCTCCCGATGATCGTTCTGGAAGAACTCGACAATGCAAAAAAAGGCTTAACCGAAGTATCCCGGAATGTTCGCCAGGTCAGCCGTTTTATCGGTGAACTGATGGGCGATGATGCGGACCTGGCTAACGGTCTTGAGTTGCAGATGCCCGATGGCCTCAAACTGGAAATAGGCAACGGCCGACTGTACTTCCAGACCGAATTAACCAAACCCCACGCCAATCTGCTGGCCCAACAATCACTGGCAGACAACGAAATCCTGTCAACCGCAGCACAGTTACAGGAACAGGAAACGGACAAAGAAATCGTACTGGTTTCCAAAGATATCAATTTGCGTATAAAAGCTGCGATTATCGGCATACCAGCAGAGGATTATTTTAATGACAGGGCACTTGATGACCTGAGTCTTCTCTATAACGGCGTGCGCATTGAAGGCCCTGAGTTCTGGGAAAACCACGAACCCGTGGAGTCATGGGCCGACCAGCATCGTACCTACTACCGCCTGCCCCTGCAAAAAGAGGAGCTTTGGCATCCGCATCAATGCCTGGCCCTGGAGGGTGATAACGGACTTGAAGCCCTGGTGACCCGGGTTGACGACAAACATACCGAACTCCGCCTGGCCACAGACTATCGTCAGGAAAACCATTCAGTATGGGGTATCCGGGCACGTAATCGCGAACAGAATTTCGCCCTGAACCTGTTAATGGATCCTGAAATTTATTTCGTTACCCTGATGGGCACTGCTGGTACCGGCAAAACCCTGCTGACCCTGGCTGCAGCGATGACACAGACACTGGATGACAAAATCTATACCGAAATCATCATGACCCGCGCTACCGTATCTGTCGGTGAAGATATTGGTTTCCTGCCGGGTACCGAAGAAGAAAAAATGACCCCGTGGATGGGAGCCCTGACCGACAACCTGGAGTTCCTCACCCAGCCTGCTGAAGATGGAGAATGGGCACGTGAGGCAACCAATGATTTAGTTAAGAGTCGAATCAAGATCCGCTCGATGAACTTTATGCGCGGCAGGACTTTCCTAAACCGCTTTGTTATCATTGATGAAGCCCAGAACCTGACCCCGAAACAGATGAAAACCCTGTTGACACGTGCGGGACCGGGCACGAAAATGGTCTGCCTTGGAAATGTTGAGCAAATAGACACACCCTATCTTACAGAGACTACCTCTGGCCTGACCTTTGCCGTGGATCGGTTTAAATACTGGCAGCACTCGGGACATATAACCCTGCGTACCGGTGAGCGTTCCAGGCTCGCACACTACGCATCTGAGAACCTCTAACCGGATTTAATCAGCCCACAAACCGGTATCGGGGTGGAAGGTGTACCAGGCAAACCAGAAAGTTCGCAGCGGCTGGAAGGTTTTTCCGCTAGTGAGTTGTTTTACTTGCAAGCTACCATCCGCAGTTTCAGAAATCTCAAAATCCTCTCCTGAGAGTTTAAACTTATGGCTGCCGGCTTTGCTTAACCTGTCGGCATCAAAAGCCATGGCCCCTGATTCATTGGCAAATCCATGAACAACTCTCTTAGGGTGCAGGCGCGGATCCTGCTTACCCCCGAACATAACCTTTTCACTTTCCCGATAGCCACGGTACTGGTCTTTCTTATAGGTGATGCCTTCAAAATTCGGTGGCTGCAATACCAGTGAACCTGGATGTGCGTTGTTCCAGCGTTCCCAGGTGGTCATAGTAACCGGAAGGCTTTGCAGGCCCTGTCCCCTTCTAGGACCGGCGAATGACTTACCGGTAATCTGCTGCCAGAGGCTGCGGGAGTCATCGTCGTAGAGTACAAGATCACTGCCATGGAGCACCCCGGACACACCCAGCCGAAGAATTTTTCCGTCAATTTCACGGCTGAACGCCACCCCTGTTCCACACAGGGGGCAGTAAGTAATGGCAATGGCTTTACCATCGACGGTGTCATTTACAATTTCATGAAAATCCAGGATTCTTGTGGGATATACCCTGATTTCACTACCGGATGAATAAGCAATGACCAGATCATCCGCCTGCAGGTAACTCGCTTCAGCAGCTGGAATAAACTGAGGCGCATCAATTGCAGGAATACAATCCGGGCGTGGGCAGCCCTGGAAAATGTCCGCCAGCGGATAATCACTCTGCTTATCATCGGTAAGCTTGAAAAACTCAGCCAGGATATTCATCTCAAAAGCTGGCTGGGCCTTTGGATTTTCTGCTTCAGATGTAGATGCCAATCCATGACTGGCAAAAATAACAACATAGAGGCCCGTTAGTAATACGGAAGTAATCATTAGTGTTTTGCGGTTCATTCTGACTACCTTGAGAGGTTATTGATGAATAGACCAGTACTCTGTGGAATTACTTACAGGGCTTATTCGGCATATACAGTTTCGACTGCCGGTTCACGTGGCCAGGCGCTCAATATTGCACTGACAAGGGTTGCCAATGGAATAGCAAAAAATACGCCCCAGAAACCCCAGAGGCCACCAAAGAATAAGATCGCGACTATAATCGCAACCGGGTGCAGGTTTACTACTTCAGAGAACAGGATCGGTACCAGCACATTTCCATCAATCGCCTGGATGATACCGTAGGCAATAAATACTGCGCCAAAATCCCAGCCCCAGCCAAACTGGAAGAACGCAACCAGGGAAACCGGTAAAGTTATCACTGCCGCACCAATATAAGGAATTAGCACGGAAAAACCTACAATGGTTGCAAGCAGGGCAGCGTATTGAAGGTCCAATACTAGAAAAACAACATAACTGACAATCCCGACAATCAGGATTTCCAGTGTTTTCCCACGAACATAGTTTCCAATCTGGTCATCGACTTCATGCCATACAGACGACACAAGTTTGCGGTTACCGGGTAAATAGCTACGAAACCAGGAAACAATCTGATGACGGTCTTTGAGCATAAAAAATACCAGTATTGGGACCAGCACCAGGAAAATCAGCAAACTGACCAGGCCCATCACCGAGGATAATGACCACGCAAGAATTTTTTGTCCTCCGCCGGCAAACTCCGTCCCCAGGCGGGCAACTACTTCATTTAACTGTTGCTGGTTAATATACTCAGGATAGAGTTCAGGCAGGCGCTGGAGCAGGACCTGGCCTTCAGAAATATAACTTGGAATCTGTTGAACCAGCTGTGAGAGCTGACGGGTTAATAATGGCAGCAGTCCAAAAAGCAGGAACAGCAACAAGGCCAGGAATACCATGAAAACCAGCATAACTGAGAGCAGTTGCGGCATTCCAAGGCGATTTAGCCTGCGCACCAGCCCGTTGAGTAAATAGGAGATGATCAGGGCAACAACCGCAGGTGCGAGCATCTTGCCGAAAAAGTAAAAGAAGGCCACACCCACAATCAGGAAAGACAGAAGAATGACCACTTCCGGATTGGAAAAATTACGCTGGAACCAGCGAGCGATCAGATTCATTTATGTGTCACCATTATTACAAGCTTAGCGTCATCGAAGTATAACATCGGAAATAAAAATCGCAGGAGGGTATGAGTTTGCCGGGGTTTCCCTCAGAGCTGCATGAAACAGCTGGCAAGCAGAACGAATAAATCCAGGTTTATTACTTAGAAGCGCATCACCCAAAGTGCTTCCATTTCAACCTTCTGTTCAAGGTTATCAGGGACTACACCAAGGACGCTCCCACCAAATACATATTCCGGTGGTGCATAGGCGGCGCGAAGGTTAATTTGGCTGCGCGGGCCAGTTTGTGCTGAAAACCCAAGTTGCATTACATTACCGGAGTATTCCGAACGTAATGCGCTGTCGAGAACTGAAGATGTTGGTGAAGGTTGTTGGCGGGTGGACAAATCAACCCACCACTCAGTCCGCTGCTGACTATCCTGCCAGTGCCAGCCGATGCTGTATACCGTCAGGTCTTGCCAGTTAAACTGTGGACTACTTGAGTCGCCCAGTAATGAAATGAACCGCTCAGGCAGGAAATTGCTGGGTATTGTCGCCAACGAACTGTAAAGGACATGGTCAATACCAGCAGTAAACCAGTGGTTGGCACTGGCCATCAAAGTCAAACCCAGATGTGCTCTTGCAGGGATGTCCAGATCACCGGTTTCTGAATACACACCACGATAATTATCGAAGCTGTCCATATCAATACGCGACTGAAAGCCTGCAGATACAGCGAGTTTTTCAGATACGCTGCTCTCCAGCCCCATCCACACGCCAGCACCATACGATGATTCAGCCCAGGGTGAACTCTGCCAGTTTCCCGCTGAATTTCCGGGGGAAATATCATCGGAGCTGTATATGCCAAGTGCGGAAGTACCAAAGCGCTGGTGCGCCATCAGCGCAGATACCGCGATGATGCTTTTCTCACCAAACTGTTGCACGAAGCCCTGGGAAACAACTTCACGATCCAGCCCAAGCCCCGTCATCGAAGGTTGCAGCGGATCTGTCTGGAAGTTAAAACCGTGTGACAATGTACTCTGTAAGCTGGACCGGTATGAAAATGTTGGCATGACTTTGCTGGCTTCACTTGCCAGCAAACGTCGTGCAAAAACAGGTAATATTCTCTCGGCATCATCTGCAAGCCAGTTGATTTTCGGTGCTTCAACGGCTTCCATCACGGCGAGATCAGGGGTCAACTCCTGCAGCAGGTAATCTTCCCAGGGACCCAGCTCCATTCCAAGCAGGTAGAAAGAACTTAAACTCTGGCCACCCATGGCAAATGCCACCGGGGCTGCGGGTGAAGAAATCGGAAACAATAGCGCAGCAGTCATTAACGCAAAGCCCATTCGACCCGCAACATATTGTTTTAATTGTGTTTTCTTCTTTGCCACTTGAGTTTTAATCAACCTGTTATTTCAAAATTATTTTTAGTAAGGCACAAAGCCCTTTATCTAGAGTGCAATATGGCAGGAAAACAACAGAAAGTCAATGTGAAATTTAGGTTAATTAAAATAAACACAATCCAAGAGACGAGACATTAAAGTGCATAGTAACACGAACTTACAGCAATTTGTTTATTTATAACATTAGATTCAAATTCTGAATTCACCCTGTTTTTAGTGTAGCTAAAATACAACATCCATTTAACGGTACTGGCTAACGCTTTATAGGCGGGAAATTATAGCGTCTGCAAACTCCTGGGTTTTATGCGCCCCTCCGAGATCCGGTGTAACCCGATCAGTAGCCACAATCGTCCGTCGAATCGCATCTCGAATACTCTGAGCCTTGCCTTCCATTCCCAACTTACCCAGCATCGCGGCAGCCGCCAGGATTAACGCACAGGGATTGGCTATGCCTTTGCCGGCAATATCCGGAGCCGAACCGTGTACTGCCTCAAAGATAGCAACCTCACGGCCAATATTCGCACCCGGAGCCATTCCCAGGCCACCAACCAGTCCGGCACACAGGTCGGAAATTATATCGCCAAACAGGTTTGTGGTCACAATGACATCAAACTGCCAGGGGTTCATTACCAGTTGCATACAGGTATTATCGACGATCATTTCGTTAAAGCGCAGAGTCGGATATTCCTTGCTGACTTCCCGGGCAACCTGCAGGAACATCCCAGAAACTGTTTTTAAAATATTTGCCTTATGCACAATGGTTATTTTCTTCCGTCCCATCGCCAGCGCCATATCACAAGCGTACCGCATTACGCGCTCGCAGCCATCACGGGTTACAACCATCTTTGATTCAGCCCGGTTACCGTCTTCAGATAGTTTTGCATCAGCCGCCATATAGGCTCCCTGGGTATTTTCGCGTACTGTGATGATGTCAATTTCTTCAAAACGTGAGCGGGTACCCGGATAGGAAAGCGCCGGGCGAACATTGGCATAGAGGTCAAACACTTCACGCAAGGTGACATTAATTGAACGAAAACCCTCACCCACAGGTGTAGTTAAGGGACCTTTCAAGGCCACCTTGTGGCGACGAATTGATTCCAGTGTTGCCTCTGGCAATAAAGCCCCCTCCTTTTCCAGTGCTGTCATACCGGCCTCCACAAACTCATATTCCAGATCGGAACCTACAGCATCCAAAATACGTAAAGTGGCGTCCATGATTTCCGGACCGATACCATCCCCACTGATTACAGAAATTACTCTACCCATCACTCTCTCCTGAAACTAGGCTGATTGCCGCTGCATAATTCAGGCGCGACATTAAAAATAATTCGGTATTATACAGTTACTCAAAACACAAAGTACCCATACCTTAGTAGTTCATATTCAGCTGATGAAAAAACTTTACCCCACCCTTACAATTGTTTTCCTTTTCGGCATGCTCCCTTGCCAGTTTCTCGAGGCTGTGGAATGGAGCCTGACTAAGAACCCGATACCTCAAGCCGGGGTCAGGCCTGATGAATACGGCCTTAGGGGAGTCTGGGCAAACAGCTGTATACCCGAAATAGTTTCAGTACGACCAGCGAACCAGGATGCTGGCAACCACATAACCCAGGTACTCACTCGTTCACCACAAACACCGTGCAATCCCAGGCCAAGCCCATTTCTACTACTGTTCAGGTTGCCTGAAAACCTTGCAGCGAGCTCTGAGTTTTACTGGTTCCATCAGGATGATCCAGCCCAGGTCGCACGACTACTCGGGTTTAAACTTTTATCCTCTAGCAGGGATCTTGCAGATATCCGACCTGCCTCGGGATGGTGGTGGCCGGAACCGGGATCAGCTCAGGATAGTGGTCCGGGAACAGGTCTTACAGTCGATTATCAGGATGGTTTATTAACCCTTATAACTGAAACCTTTAATACTGACGGCCAGCCGGAGTGGTTATTGGGTACCGCCCCGATGAAAGGTGGAATAACCAATACAGAACTGATCAAATTCACCCATGGGCAAACTTTGACCGGAGACTACAGGCCACCGTTGATTGATAACTCACGAAACGCCATCCATGTCCGTTTTTTATCCGCCAGCCGTGCTCAGGTATGGCTGGAATCCCGGGAGGGTGATGGTCTGGATCGGACAATTAGCCTCCGGAAGCTAATGATGGTCAGGTACTTTATGGACCCGCCCATCCTGGAACGACTTTTACATGGGCGCTGGTTGCTTGCTCCAGAAGACAGGCCTGATTATGCCCGCCAGGCGCAACAATTCCGGATCGTGTCAATAGCTATCGATGAATTGCTGGTTAGCCTTAATTTTGCTGATGCCGGCAACACAGGGACATGCCGGGTTTTTCCTGGAAAACTGGATAGCCCGCCTCAACAATGTGAAATTCAAATAAACACCGATACCGGTGTGGAAAAATATACATTTAATAGCTTTAGTATTGATAGAATGCGCGGGCATGATCAATTTGGGGCACGTATTACCGCTTTTAAAATCAACCCCAATTAAGCTCTTACTCAGCCGTTAATAAAATATCCAGCTGACCGCTTTGTTCAAGCGAGCTAATTTCGGTATATCCGCCGATTGGCTGGCCATTGATGAAAATTTGAGGGACGGTGAAACGCCCTGAGCGCTGGATCATCTCTTCACGCAAACCGGGATCACGGTCTATTGGCACCTCTGTAAACGGCAGTGATTTTTTCTTCAACAGGCGCTTTGCAGCAAAACAGTAGCCACAAAAACCTTTTGTATACATCTCTATTTCGGCCATTCCTGAGTCCCGCATTCTGCCGGTTTATGATTTTGAAACCCTGATTATTGATAATACTGCGGCTTGCTTACAGCCTAGACCAGGATTTCCTGTGCCTGATTATATGCAACTAACCGGCTTTGGCAAGCCCGCAAGCAGGCTAAGCTGTTTACCCGGTCCTTCCGGGAAGAGCCGGTAAAGATAACGAGAGTTTCCATTTTCATTACCAAATTGCTTACGGGTCCATTTCACCAGCACTCGCATTGCCGGCGTATCGTCGTAGCGAAAGTAATGATTCCGTGCAAATTCAATTAACTGCCAGTGTTCCGGGTTAAGCTGCAAACTTTCCTTAACTGCCATGGCTTCGGCAAAACCCTTAGTCCAACACGATGAATCCAGCAGATACCCGCCTTGATCCAGCCGATACTCAGTGCCTTCAATAAGCAATGTATCGGCTGTGGCCCTGGCTTCAGACATACACATGATTGCTGGTTTCAAGCCTTGTTTTTAAACCCTGGGAAGATATTATTTGCAGGCCATGACGTTTCAAAAGCACTTCCCTACGCTCAGCACTCAACCCACTCCCCTGTATATACATGCTTAGACGTTCCTCGGTTTCCGGCAACATTCGCCATTTTCGCCAGTGCGGTTCATCAAGGAGGTGATCCACTGCAGTGGGGGCAAACACCACAGAGACCGGCACCTCCATCGCCAGCAACGACAACACAGGGTCAATACTTTCCCGGATAAACCTGGATTTTGATGCCGGATCTTCAATAATGCAGCATATACCTGATTCAACAGCATCCAGTTGCCGGGTCAAATCATCAGCCCACAATGTCAATGTAGAAAAGTCAAACAAGTCCTCATCAACACTCCCCGCCGGCAAGCGGCGCTGACAGGCTGACTGGCAAACAGACAATTTAACACCCTGATTATGCAAGGATTTCCACACAAGCATGATTTCTGAAATCCTGCCTGAATCAGACTCTGGAGCGAGGACATTGTAAACGGCATCTTTGAGGAACCAGACCGAAGGAACCGGGCCGCCTGAATCAAGCTGCTGCTGGCACCATTGTTGTGCTCGTGTTGAAGCTGAAAAAGAGGAAGGAGGCTCACACAAGCTCAAAATTCTGCCATTGATATTCAATCGGTCTTTCATAGGGAACTGTGTTATAAAAGTGTGGTCTTTATTGTAACCACAAAAGTGATCAAGAAAGCATGTATCCATTGAAGCATTCATACAGTTTACTGCGAAAACTCTGCCTGGCTGTAACTATTGTCATAATAGCCCAGGCAAGTGTAGCCCAAACTGGTGAACGCTATAGCGATGATGAGAAACACAGGGTTCGACTACCGGATATTGGCGGTTCCTTCGATAGCAGCTTCAGCAACAAGGAAGCCCGTGAATATGCAGATTATATTATCCGTCAGTTGCGCGCATACAAGCTGCTGGTTGAAGACCCGCTGATTGAAGCTTATTTTACCGACATGGGACACCGACTGGCATCAAATTCCAACCGTCCGGAAACGGAATTTCACTTTGTCGTAATCAAAAACCCGGTGCTGAATGCCTGGGCAGCGCCCGGGGGAGTTGTTGCCCTGCATACCGGCCTGATCATGGCGGCTGAAACCGAAGCTGAGGTTGCCGGTGTCCTTGGGCATGAAATCGCCCATATTACCCAGTCCCATGCGGCCAGGGGGATGGAAAACTCCCGTAAGGTAAACTTACCGATCATGTTGGCCATGCTGGGCCTGGCGATACTTTCCGGCAGTGCCGAGGTCGCCCAGGGCGCACTAATGACAGGACAGGCACTAACCGCACAAAACCAGATTAACTTTACCCGCCAGAACGAGCATGAAGCTGACAGGCTGGGAATCCAGACGATGGCAGCATCAGGCTATGACCCGATGGGGATGGCGACCTTCTTTTCCAAAATGGGCCGGGCATCACGCTCTAATGGAGAAGGTCCTCCAGAATACTTAAGTACCCATCCCCTCAGCACCACCCGAATCTCTGAAGCTAAAAATCGTGCAGCTAACATCGAAGTCAGCAACCCTCGGGATGACCTTAATTTCTACCTGGTTAAAGCCCGTATCCGCGCCAGTGAGTACGCGAACAAGCCGGAAGAAGCCATTCGTTATTTCAACTCATTACTGGGACGTTCAGACCTCAACCCCCACCAGAGAATTGCAGTTAAATATGGCCTGGTCATGAGCATGAAGAAAAAGGGTGCACTGAAACAGGCCCGCAGGTTACTTGCTGAACTGCTGGATGAAGACCCCAACCGCGGGGCTTTTATCATAGAAGAAACATTACTGGATTCCGAGCAGGGTAATTTCACCAGGGCACAGGATCGACTGCAGACTATGTATGATCGGTTCCCGGGAAATATCGTCATCAGCACCTATCTGCTGCGTGCCCTGCTGGCAGACGGCACACAGAAATCCGCAGAAAGAGCCATACCTATTATCCGCGAACAACTGCTGGTTCGGGATAATGATCCAACAATATATGACCTCTACGCCCAGGCTGCCAATCGTGCCGGGCGCCCAATAAAAACATCGGAAGCTGTAGCTGAAGCCCACTATTTGCGCGGACACCTGCATCAGGCGGTAATGAAACTCAGGGAGGTTTCCAGGCAAAAGGACCTGGATTATTATCAGCGCGCAAGGATATCAGCACGCCTGGCTGAACTCGAAATAGAGCTGGCAGAGGGCGGGGAGCGCTTGCAAAAAAAACAGCGATCTTGAGCTTTGTAATTAGTTCGTCATACTCATAAGATTTAATATTCATATTTATGAGAAGTATATGCCTGTAAAAGTATTAATCGTTGATGATGAAGCCAGCATAAGGGATATGCTGGTGTTTTCCCTGGCACGTGCGAAAATGGATACCTTAACCGCTAAGGATGCGCAGTCAGCACTGGCCATCATCAGTGACAATCGCCCGGATATTATCCTGCTCGACTGGATGATGCCGGGCATTAGCGGTATTGAACTTTCCCGGCGCTTGCGGTCCGAGCCTGATACCCGTGACCTGCCCATCATTATGCTCACCGCCCGCTCAACCGAAAACGATCGGGTTAACGGACTGGAAACCGGTTGTGATGATTATATTGTCAAACCATTTTCACCACGGGAACTCATCGCCCGGATTCACAGTTTGCTACGACGTACTGCACCAACACCCGGTGAAGCCCTGTTACAGGCGGGTAAACTGGAACTCGACGTCCAGGCCCGCCGAATCCTCTCAGCTGATAAAGAAATCCAGCTAGCGCCCACTGAATACCGCCTGCTGGAATTCTTTATTCGCCACCCCGATCGCGCTTATAGCAGAAGTCAGCTACTTGATCAGGTATGGGGGGGCAATGTTTATGTTGAAGAACGCACCGTCGATGTACATATACGTCGGGTACGAAAAATCCTTCAGGAGCTGGAACTGGACGATTATATCCAGACTGTTCGTGGTTTTGGTTACAGGTTTTCGGTTCATAAGAATACCTGAGGAACCTCTAAACAAGTCCTGCAGGCTGTATACTCAGCATTAACCCATGCGGAACTGTGATTCATTGTCCTCCGAAAACCTTAAGACCTACCATGCCACCTGCGACCTGGGCTCAAACAGTTTCCACCTGCTGATTGTCCGCCAGGATGAAGTCGGGGGTGAAATACATGTGATTGACCGGATTAAAGAAATGGTCCGTATGGGCGGTGGAATATCTGCTACCGGCGAACTGGATGCAGACACCGGTGAACGTGCTATACAGTGTTTACAACGATTTGGCCAGCGCTTACGGGATATCCCTCTTTCACAGGTACGGATTGTCGGCACCCAGGGTTTACGGCGTTTACGTGATCCCGACAGCTTTATGGTCCCCGCCGAAGAGGCCCTCGGGTTTCCCATTGAAATCATTGCAGGCCGTGAAGAAGCCCGACTGATTTTCCTCGGGGTTACCGGCTTTATGAGCCAACCCCGACCGGTTACCCGCCTGGTTGTCGATATAGGTGGAGGCAGCACCGAGTTAATTATTGGCAGCGGGGGGCATCCCGGCCTGCTCGAAAGCCTGCCGTTCGGTTGTGTTTCCCTGACCCAGAGATTTTTTCCTGACGGCAAGATTTCTGCCAGTCGCTGGCAGGCGGCAAGTGATAATTTCCGCACCAACTTTAGGCGTTACAAACACCAGTATCGGAATGTAGGCTGGGATGAGTCGGTAGGTTGTTCTGGAACCATACGCGCGATTCACGAAGTTTGCCTGCAACAGAGCTGGACTGATAAAGGTATTACCCGCAAGGCGATGAAAAAACTGCGCCGGGAATTGCTCGGCTTTGAAAATATTGCAGATATTTCCCTGATGGGGTTATCCGAACGCCGCCAGCCTGTTTTTATTGGCGGGGTAATTCTGCTGGAGGCCCTGTTCCAGGACCTGGAGTTGCGGAATATGCAAATTTCAAAATGGGCGCTGCGTGAAGGTGTACTACTGGACCTGATTGGACGTTACAGTACTAGTGACCCCCGCCAGCAAACTATCGACCAACTAAGCAAACGGTATTCAGTTGATAGCGACCAGGCCAACCGGGTTCATGATGTGGCCACCCATCTGTTTGAACAAATAGCAGAGCACGGCAAGCTGAAAAAAAATGAATATAACTTGCTGATATGGGCCTGTCAGGTCCATGAAATCGGCCTCGCAATTTCCCACCAGAGTTACCACCTGCATTCTGCCTATTTGATTGAAAATAGTGATATGCCCGGGTTTTCGCATCAAGACCAGCAATTATTGGCAGCCTTGATTCTTTCCCAACGGGGTGATTTAAGCGAACATCAGGGTAAAAGCTCAAGTCGGCAAAAAAAATTATTCCTGTTAGTTGCCATCTTAAGGCTGAGCTTGATTCTTTGCCGTTCCCGCAACGACGCTTCAATCCCCGAACTCCAGTTTGAACTGGAGTATGGCAGCGAGGCTAAACTAAGCCTGTCTCTTCCCCATGCCTGGCAACAATATCATGCACTGACCCAAAGTGATCTTGACTCGGAAAAGAGCCAGTTATCAAAACTCGGGATTGAACTTATCCTGAAGAGTGACAGCAGCCTCGATTTATCCAGATGAGTAAATTAGAAGGCACAGCCTGGAAACCTGTGGCAAAAATTGAAATTTTACGCCAAAGGGCCCTCCTGTTAGCGGCTACCCGCAAGTTCTTCGAACCACGAAATGTGCTGGAAGTTGAAACTCCAATCTTGTCCCGGGCGGGCAACCCAGACCCAAACATTCAAAGCTTTATCACCGCTGGTGAGCAACCTGCGTATCTCAGGACTTCACCGGAATTCCCCCTGAAACGCCTGTTGGCAGCAGGTTACGGCGATTGTTATGAACTCGGAAAAGTTTTCCGACATGCCGAATCCGGTCAGTTCCACAATCCGGAATTTACCATGCTTGAGTGGTACCGGAATGGTTGGTCATGGCGGGATCTGGCCAGGGAAGTCATTGAATTGATCCATTTTGTAAGTGCAAAGGTGAATACACCACATTTAAGCTTGTGGCCCCAGAATTGGCTTAGCTATCAGGATTTATTTATTAACAGCGTCCAGCTGGACCCCATCACGGCAGGCGATGCCGAGTTTATGGCGCTGATAAAAAAACTCAAGATCCATGCACCTGCTGAAATGCAACGAGATGAATGGCTGGACTTCATCATGAGCGTAATTATCCAACCGGGCCTGCCTCGGGACAGTATTACTATCATCCATGATTTCCCGACCAGCCAGGCAGCCCTGGCAAAACTCAATCCAGACAATCCGGAAACAGCGCTCAGGTTTGAAGTTTACCTGGGGCAACGTGAGCTCGCGAACGGGTACCAGGAGTTAACCGACGCTGTGGAACTGGAAAAGCGTTTTCTAAGGGATAACCAGCAGCGAATAAAACGGGGTTTGCCTGAGGTGGTTCTGGATCAGAACCTGATTACAGCACAAAAACAGGGATTACCTGAGTGCGCAGGCGTTGCCCTCGGCTTTGATCGCCTGCTGATGGCTATAACAGGTTGTGAGCAGATATCCAGCTGTATTAGTTTTGACGCTAGCCGGGCCTGAATTTAACCGCTAGCCGTCAAGAGGCAGGTGGATAGTAATTTCCAATCCGCCGCCAACGGCATTACTGGCTTCAATCGTGCCGCCATGGCGGGAAATCGCTGCTGCTGCAATCGCCGTACCCAAACCCCAGCCGTCATCGCCTGAGGTTCTTTCACGCGCCGAAGACAAGCGTGAAAAGGGTTCAAACAAATGCTGGATAAACTCTTCAGGAACCCCGGGGCCATAATCACGTATTTTAATACAGCAGGATGAACTCCCAGTACCCACAGGATCAACATAGATCTCTACTCCCCTGGAAACATCGGTAAGGCGACTTGCATTCCTGAGTAAATTCTCCAGTGCCCGATAGATTAACTCCGGGTTAATAAATAACTCAACATCACCTTCCAGGTTCAGCTTAACCCTGCCCAGGTTTTTTGCATCAGCCTCATAGTTAACCCTTGAGAGCAGCCCCTCCATTAGCGCAGCCAGTGAGTAAGCTTCCTTCTCCAGGGCTTGCACAGAGCCGGCTTCACGCAACAGTGTTAAAACCTCGGCAATCATTTTTTCCAGACGTTGAATTTCACGGGCAATAAGGTTCAATTCTGCGCCCCCGTCTTGATGATCACCCTCCGGGCTATCACCCTTATCACGGGCCAGTTCCACGGCAACCTGCATACGTGCCAGCGGAGAGCGCAATTCATGTGCAACATCCCGGAGTAAGCGTTGACGCGACCTGTCCAGGGTTTCTATCTCAGCAGCCATCTGATTAAAACTGCGTGCCAGGTCACCCACTTCATCCCGGCGCCGGGTAATTTTTCCTGATACCCGTGACTCCAGCTTACCCTGTGCAAGCGCTACCGAGGTTGAGCCTAATTGCAGCAGCGGCCTGGCCAGTGATCGCGCCAGTATCCAGCTGACCACAGCGCTGAGCAATGCAGCCAACAACAGGCGTGCAATGGTTCCGCGGTAACCGGGGGAAAACAGTATCCGTGGCGGAACCAATGGCGAAACCCGGATAGTCCAGTGATTTCCGGCTGGGTCGATTACCTCCATGGACCTGTTAGGCCGATCACGAGCAGGATTGTGCCGGTGACGTTGAAACTGCCTGCGTCCAAGTAATTCCTGTTGCTCATTATCAGTAACAATAACCAGGTTTCGAATGCCGGGCGGGGCCTGGCGGAGAATATGACGTGCCGCCTGGGGGCCCTCCTGTTCCAGGCTCTTTTTCACGTCTTTTAACAACGGCGGCAGGCGAAGCTTCAGGATTTCAGTCATATCCTGCGCACCACTGTTACGCGCCACCTGGTCACCAATAATTGCCACCAGGCTCGAAAAACCGATAATACTCAGCCAGAGTATAAGGAATATCCTCCAGAACAGCTTAGGCATTTTTTAGCCACTGGTAACCGCTGCCGCGGATCGTATCAATGCGCTCACTGCCATCTGCTGCCGGACCTAGTTTGCGTCGAATATTGCTGATGTGCATATCAATGGAACGGTCAAAGGCAACAGCTTCCCGCCCCAGGACCCGGCGATAGAGCTCATCCTTGTCAACCACCCGCCCTGCTTCACGCAAGAGCAGGTGCACCAGGGTAAATTCCGTACTCGTCAAGGTTATATTTTCGCCGGCACGGAGCAGCTGCCGGGATTCCGGCCTAAGCTCAATATCACCAACCCGGATATTCTCGTTGCTATCAGGACTAGTGGTTACCCGGCGTAAAATCGCCCTTATCCTTGCACATAATTCACGCGGATCTGCAGGCTTGGGCATATAGTCATCAGCACCCAGTTCCAGGCCGATGATTCGATCGGTGGTATCTCCCAAAGCCGTCAGCATTAGCACCGGCAGTTGCGATGTTTTACGCAATTCACGCAGTACTTCGGTACCAGCGAGACCCGGCAGCATAATATCCAGCAGCAACAGATCTGGATTGTTTTGCAGTGCCATTTGCAGGCCGGTATTACCATCATGTGCCAGGCTGACCTCGAATTTTTGCCGGCGTAAGTACTCAGCCAGCAGTTCAGCCAGCTCCACATCATCATCTACCAGTAGAATATGCGGCAATACTTCTTCAACACTAGTTGAATGAGGCGGCTTCCCGAATGACTTTCCTGTTGATTCCATAACTGGATTTTAAGCAATTTCTGCGGGTAATTGGGGATTTTACTTTTCTTTACATTTCCCTGACACATTTCGACAGTACCTGCCGGTTACAAGTAGTAGCATCGTTATGTAGATTTCGCTATTACAAAACCACCACAAAACCACCAACAGGAGAACAACATGCTACACCCAGACAACCATAACTCAGTTTCAAACAGTTACCGTAATAATATTAAAAGTGTTGTCGCCTTCGCACTTCTAGCTATATTCAGCCTGCCCGCCATGGCCCAGCCTTTCGGTCCTGATGGTCGTTCACCTGAACTAAACCTGGAACGAATGGCTGATCGGCTTGATCTTAGCGAACAGCAACGTGCAGATATCAAAGCCATCATGGAAACAGGTAAAACAGCATTTAAACCAACAGTCGATGCAATGCAGGCGAATCGTGAGGTTCTCGAAGAACTAACTAACAGCAATAACCCTGACCCTGACCTGATTCAGTCACTGGCTGAAACCCAGGGTGACTTACTCACCGAGAGCCTGCTGCACAGGGCTTCGATACAACAACAGCTTAATGCGATTCTCAGTGAAGAACAGCGCATCAAGATGCAGGCTTATAAAGAAGCCCACCGGGATATGCGTACAGCGCGTAAACATCACCAACCAAAACATAGAGCGCGATGAGGCATGACAAACTTCTTTCGCATTTGAAAAACAGGATGTCATCCCGGGCTTGACCCGGGACCTCTTGGTCAATAGCACGATGCGCGGCGAGATCCCGGCTTGGGGCCGGGATGCCGTCTTTTTAGTTAGCGGGATAGTAGTAATTTTAACTTCCAACGCTGAGAAGCCTGTCCTAACATCCTTCCGGCCTACAGTTTTTATCGAAATCAGGTAAAATCCGAAAATGGATCATTCAGGTAACAACTTAATGGATGTCGGTACAACAGAAATCCAACCCCTCTGGTTCAATTGCGACTGGGCGGGTGAGTTACCAGGGAGCCTGCAGCAGCAACTAAAAAAACCAAGGCAGATACCTGTTCTCGTGGCACACCGGGACGAGGTCATTATTGGCTGGGTTAGCCTGGTCGATCGCAGCAATACCCTGCATCAGCTCTATGTTGAACCTGGACATCGACGCCAGGGTGTCGGTACACGTTTATTTCGCTGCCTGGTAAGCCTGATGCTTGATTATGGTGCTGCAGGAATAAGGCTCCAACCTGATATGCCGGGTAATTCCGCAGCAGGCTATTTTCTTGCTAGCATCCACGCCGGTGTTGTACCTACAGATTCTGTTATCAGCCTGAAAAGCTGGGTACCAGCAACCCAGCAGCGAATTCATTCCCTGCAAAAAGCTTTAGGCATCCCCGCCGCTTATGGCATCAGCCGGGGACTGCGCTTGCGCGAAGATGCAGATGAACTCACCGACATTGGCCTCGATTGCTGGCAAAGACAGCAGAAGATGCTGCCCCGTGCCGCCGCCGCATGGAGCCTGATGCAGCACAGCGCAGCCAATGATAATGTTACCCTGCTACCGATCTCTGCCTTCCGCAGTATCGACTATCAAACCCGCCTGATTGAACGTAAACTTGCAGCAGGCCAGGATATTGAAAGCATTCTCCAGGTGTCCGCAGCCCCCGGTTTTAGTGAGCATCACAGCGGCCGGGCCATTGATATTACCGATGGTATCTGTGAACCACTGGAAAATGAATTTGCAGCCAGCAAAGCTTTTCAATGGTTAAAGTTTAATGCTGAAGACTTTGGCTTTTATATGTCCTATCCGCAAGACAACCCCTATGGCATTATCTGGGAACCCTGGCACTGGTGTTGGAGTGCGGAGTAAAACAGGGGTCGGTGGTACTCACCAGTCGTTGTCACCATCTACTACCCGCCACAAATACCATGCAGCGGCACTGCGATAAGGTTTCCAGTGCTCGGTTAAGAGTAACAATCCTGCCTCATCCGGCATTTCTTCAAGCTGCATCAATTGCTGGAATCCTTTGCGAATTGCAAGATCTCCGGCTGGCATAACATCTGCCCTGCCTAGATTAAAAATCAGGAACATCTGCGCTGTCCAGGGACCGATTCCCCGCACTATAGTAAGGGTGTCTATTATTTCCATGTCAGACATGCGTAGCAGTCGCCGCCTGCCTGGTAACTGTTTTGTTTCAATCTTATCGGCAAGGTCGAGGACAGCAAGGGCTTTATTCCTGGAAAGACCAACTGAGCGCAGTTTTTCAACACTGTAGTTGCAGCTTAATCCAGCCGAAGGCTGCTGGTTGGGAAACAGGCCTGCGAAACGGGAAAAAATTGTTGCCGCTGCTTTACCTGAAAGCTGCTGGTAAACAATTGAGCGGGAAAGTGAGAGGAATAAATCTACCTCGCGCTTTGGCAATGGCGGTGTTTCTTTAACTCCGGAAATAAAACGGCCCAGCTGCTGATCCTTACGAATCAGATGCCGGGCCGCTGTGTTTCTGTCGTAGTTGAGTTTAGCCACAACTACATATGTTACCTAGGGTGTCGGCGGTGCAAACTCGGTAACGATTACCGCATTGTTTATGCCATCATCTTCACCCAAAGCCAGGTCGTGGTACTGATTGGTCAACCAGCGGCCAACCTGGTTCGAATACCAGGGGTGCAGGAAAATACCGTTATTGCCACCAGGCAAGATTTCATACCCTTCAATACCCATAGGATCCAGGATACCCCAGAAGCGACGTGCCGGACCATTGCTGAACATAAAGTCATTCAAGCTATCCGCACGTGGCGAGTGATGCGAAGCATCTACTGCACCATAACCGCCTGCCCTGGCAACGCCAGGCAACCCGGGTCCAACCTGGCTAAAGCCACCACCATTGGGAATATTGAACGGGTCGGCGTTGAAGGCGTGCTTGAATACGTGCCGGTGCAGCATACCCCAACGGTAATCATCCTGGTTGCCTGAGTTTCCGAAAGCAGGTGCAAACTCATCCGAGGCCAGACGATCCAGTGAATCCTGCAGGCTCTTGAGTAAAACCATGGTTAGTGCTTCTTCAGGAGATGTAGCATCAGGAGCATTGATAAACGGAATCCCACTGGCACCAACCCCACCATTTTCGGGGAAGGTTTTCAATATATGTATCAGGTTATTCCATTGCTGGGTACTGCTGGGTTTATAGGCACCCAGTCCAATAAAGTCCAATGTCCCATCAATGCTGTTTTTCAAGAACTGACTGCGGAACATCGCATAAATGGTAGCTGCGACGCTATTATCTATTTCCGCTTGCGTCGGCTCTGGAAGATTATTGGGGTCATCGCCTGGATCATAGCCTGCCTGGATACCTGTTGGTGAACTGTAATCCCATGCCAGTAAGCGATTGATTGCTTCGCCAACCGGGTGTTCTGCAGGCACACCGGCAGCCATCAGGTAGGGTTTGATCAAGCCAATGACTATTTCAGCATCCAACAAGTTGTTGTTAGACTGCAGTTTAGCCATGTTCATACCGTCAATCGGTGTGTCGCTATCCAACAGGGCCCGTAACTCGCGATCAATTCGACCTACGCGGAAATCTGAGTATTTATCATTTAGATAATAAATACCACCGCCCGGACGCAACTGATTCAACGGGTTATTGTCATTAGTTACACCAATCGGGTCATTATTCCCATTAGCGATATAACCCTTGGCAGGATTAACCACCTGTGGCATTTCTGCAAATGGCAGGATTTCAAATGGTACGGCCTGCTCAGGCTGCGGGTTGGTAATCGGCATCCACTCATTATCAGCAGCACCAGTACCATCGCGGATAATCCACGGTGGCGCGCCATCGACAATACCCTTCTGCAAGTCAGAACGGATCGGCACTTCTGCACCGGCGAAATAGGCAATATTGCCGTCTATATCGGCATAGCCAAAGTTCTGTGAACCAATATCAAAGTGCTGTAAAGCCGCCTTGAAATCGTCCATGGATCGGGCATTGTTCATTTCCAGGAAGGCCTGCAACTCAAAAGTTGCACCCCAACCGGCATATTGAACGGACAACCCACCTGAACCATCCAGGTTAACAATCGGGCCATTATTACGCCGTGGTACAACGAAGGTGATACCACCTGCATCGTAACCGACATTGGCACGTTCAGTATTTCCCATTTCACCATCGCCAACCTGGTTGACATAATAGCTTTGGAAGATAACCTGCAGTGGTTCGGCCTCGCCTTTATACATACTGTGGGTGGGTAAGCCGAATTTATTAAACTGGAATTCTTCGAAGAAGGTATCTGTCTGATCAACCGGGTTCACTGTTGAGCCCCAGCAAAGATAATCATTACAGCCCTGGACAATGCCGGGAACTCCGGCAAAACCCACGCCACTTACCGACCAGTCGGTGTCTTTATTTACCAGGCTGACTTCGTAGAAGATCGACGGTGCACCCAGTGCCAAATGGGGGTCATTCATTAACATGGCTTTACCACTAGCGGTTTTATCACCACTAACCATCCACCAGTTTGAACCATTCTCGCCCTTGATATCGCGCATTTGCGTATCGAGCAGTGGAACACCAATGGTTTTAGCTTTTAAATCTGTTGCCAGGTCGATTACCTGTTGACTGAGTTTAAAGTTCTTCGAAAAGGCCGTTTTAATGTCCAGTTTGCGCTGTTGCCTTGCCGCCTTTTTACTAACAGGCTGCTTGCTTACTGAAGCTGTTGCTCCGCCAACTCCGCCAATCGAACCGAGGAAATTATCAACGGTAACCGTGGTATCGGGTTTTTCTTTTCGCATCAGGTCTTCCGCATACAGAGCGAGACCATTAAAACCACCGATCTCACCTGCCTGTTGATAGGCACCCAGCAGAATCGTTTCATCAATATCCAGGCCAAATCCAAGCTGGAATGCCAGTACTTTACCAATCACGATTGAATCAACCGGTGACCAGCGTTTTGCCTTGTCAATTTCCAGAACACTGTACTCAGGTGGCAGGACATTATTTTCCAGCCAGGCATTTACACCATTAGCATAGGCCTGCAGTATGCCTTTAACCTGTACATTTTGTGCTTGATAAGTTGCAGTCGCGGCACGTCCCAACCCCAGTGTGCGCAGCTGGATATCACTGTCAAGTGCAGCTGCACCCATAATTTCAGCGAGCGTACCGCCTGCGGCACGACGATTAAAATCCATCTGGAAAAAGCGGTTTGCTGCAGAGTGATAACCCTGGACAAAAGCAACATCCAGTTCATTTGCAGCAACAACGGTAGGTATACCATCGGCATTTTCATACATGGTTGCCGGTGCAGTAAGGCCCGGCAGTGTCAGGGTATCTGCCATAGCATTAGCAGATAACAAACCGCCAAACAGTAATGCGATGCTGCCGGTCAGAATTTTTTTTCTATAGGTTTTCATTGAAAACTCCCATCTTTCAAGGTTTGCATACTTTTTGCTTCGTATTGAATTGATCTAAGTGACAATTATTTACCACTTCCACTCTAATAGTCAGAGCATACGTGCAGGTATGGATCAAAAACTGTTGAACTGAAGAGGATAACACAAGCTTACGAAATAAGTGCACTGCACTTAACACATTATATCTAATTAGAACTATAATCATTTAATCATTTAATCATTCTAAAACAAAGGCAGCCAGGAGCAAAAGCAACCAGCCCACGATTAGCAGCAGGCCACCAACTGGCGTAAGCAGGACCAGCATGTGACTGCCGCTTAATAATAAAAAATAGAGACTGCCGCTAAACAACAAAATCCCGACGGACAAGATACCGAAAGCAAGGCGAATGAGTCGCAACTCAATCCACATAGAAACCGATAAAGCCAGTAGTAATACGGCATGCACCAATTGATATGAGCTGGCAGTTTTCCATGTTAGTAATTGTTCAGGAGTTAAGATCGCTTTCAAACCGTGTGCTCCGAAAGCCCCTGCAAGTACTGCAGTAGCCCCGAACAGTGCGGCGATTATTATCCAGGGCCTGGCCCGGGTTGAAACACTAGTCACTGCCTTCTCCTGAAAGATATTCAATAGACTGGATATACAAAGCCGTCCTCTGGCTGCTGAGGTGATATCGCCAACGGGATAAATTCCGGTTTATTTCAGTCACCAGTTGCGCACGCTCACCCTGCCCGTTGTCGACTGCTGTTAACTCGCACCAACTCCCTTCAGCATCCGGGTACAGCGAGAGTATAAAAGATGTGCCATCGAACAGCCCAAAGGTGATTGTAAAAGCCGGCTCTTCCTGGACACTGGTAGCAGATGCTTCAATCGCATCAAAATTAAGCCGACTTAATCCAAAAATTAGTTGTTTTACACTGTTTGGTAACTCTACTGAAGCAGCTGTGGCTGACCCCAGAACCAGGTCCTGTTCGTGACTCTCACGCTGGAGATTAAATGACTGGCCATCAACTGAGTTAATGCTAATAGAGGCAACACCATTATCGGGTAAATCTATAATCTCCCGGTCCATCCAGTCCACTACATTACCAGGTAAATCGAGCAACTGGTCAACCCGCATGACAGCATGCGTTAATCCATTGACCTCACGCCAGTATTGCCCTTGCTGTTTGCTGCTTTTATCACCCACGATCAACAGCCAGCTTTTATCACCTGAGGCCAGTGCCAGCAGTGTGCCACGCGCACCGGTTAACTGGATGTCATTGACACCCAGGTATTTAAACCAGTCTTCTTCGGCCGTTTTCTGCTCAAGTACGCGGGCATTCCCCAGGCTCAGCAACAATGTCTTGATCAAAGACATATTTGCCGGAACTGTCAATGGTGTAACTGCCTGGAGTGTGGTTAATGCCCAGCGTTCGCCATCACGCTCCAGTTTCAACAGCGGATCAGTACCGTGCCGGCTGATTGTAATCGTATTTAATTCTCCTGTATCCAGCCCGGGCATAAATAACTGCCTGGCATGCTGACTAACCTGCCGATCATCAGCCTGCACAGCTGGATCAACGGTAACGGGCTGATCACAGGCCTGCAGTAACAATATAATTACTCCACTCAGTAGCCATGCTATCGGTGTATTCATTTGCGTGAGGGGGGTCGGCGGCGCCACCAGAAGAAAAGCAGTGAAAGAACTGCCACCAGGGCCGGCAAGAGTAAAATATTAAGCACTTTAAGGCGGGTTCCCAGCTTGCGAATATCCTGATTCAGGCTTTGCTGCACCTGGCGCAGTTGCTTGCGGGTGTCCAGGCGCTGCTGCATAAAGCGCTGGATTTCAGCTTGTTGCTCGGCTGTGGTCAACTGTCCGGAGTTCTCTGGAGATTGCATCGTTTGCAAGCGGCTTTCTATCTGCTGCAGGTCCTGTTGCAGGGTTTGCTCCTTCTCGCGCAGTTGCTGTTCAGCTGCGAAGCGCATTTGCTCTACTCGCAGGAAGGGCCGATGGGTAACCTGGCGGGCACGAATCGAAATAAGTGCTTCAGAACCGAGCAGGTTATCCACTGCATTAACCACCAGGTTGCCGTTGTCGGCAAATGCTGAACTCACTGTCTGTTGGAAGAATGCCTGCTGCTGAACCCAGAAACGATCGTCGAGGAGATCAGAATCGGCAAAAACAATGACCTGTATCGGCACGACCGCCCGGGCTAACAGACTACCTTTTTGCCCTGGTTTTTCACCCGCTTCATCACCAACTTCAGAGGCGTTATCTTTAGGCCGCGACAATAGCGCATCTACCAGACCCTGGTAGCGCGACGCCAGCACATAAGTCTCGCCGGAAGCTACAAAATTACGCGTCAATTCAGCCGGATTTTCAACCGCGGCTACCTGCGCCACAGGCAGTAATGCGGCATTAAGCGAAGATAGAAGTATAGGGGAAACCTCAAGCTTCGAATTATCCAACAGATACAAATAACCGGTAGATGATAAATTAATGACTTCAAGGTCAGCACTGACGATATCTTCCTGGTTCATGCCACTTTCACGCACACCCAGGATAGCTATATGGCGGACCGGCGTTTGTTCCGGCCCCAGGTTCACTTGCAGGGCAAATTCAAGATCAGCCACAATTTGAGTTGCATCAAAACCAATGCCCCAGTGCACAAGCAAGGGCTCCAGCCCGGTCACATTTTCACTGCCATCAGCTGTCGGAGCCAGGCGCTCAGCCAGGGGATCAAGAAATAGCAGCAAACGGCCGCCGGCAAGCACATATTGTTCGATTGAAAAAACCATCGCCGGCGACAAATTACGTGGTGCAGCGACAATCAGTAAATCCAGGTTTTCCGGTAAATCATTTGCGCTCATCGGCAGCGGCAACACTTCATAGAGTTGTTCCAGCTGACGGTAAACTTCCCAGCCCGGTGCCGATTGTCCCGTCAGCGGATCACTGACCGGAACTGCCGGCAAACTGCTTAACCAGCCAACCCGCAGCGGTTCAGGATTCGCCAGGCCGGAAATCATTTTAGCGAGATCATATTCCAGGAACAGGGCCTTATCAGGCTGCAGGAACGGCATCACCTGCAAACCATCCAGTTCATTTCCGGCCACCAGGCCAAAATATAGCTGTTCACCGGATGCCAACGGTACTGCCTGTAGACCAATCGAGACGGCATCATCTTCAGACTCGGAAAAGGGCTCCGGATCAATTCTCTCCAGTTTCAGCTTGCCATTAGACTGCTGGCGCATTTCCTGGAGAACATTCCAGACATCATCCGCATACTGGCGGATTTGCGGCAAGTCCTTACTGGCATTTTCTGAGAAGTACAGCTTGAGGCTGATATCCTGGGGTAAATCAGCAAGGATACTGCGGCTGCCTTTGCTCAATGTATACTGCTGGTTTTCTGTCATATCCAGGCGCCAGGCTGATAACAGGGAGGGTGCCAGCACACTATAGGCAACCAGAACCAGGGCAAAAACTGCCAGCAGTGCCATTCCGCCAAGATATAGAAAAGCACTGTGACCTGACTGCCTGGACCTGATTAGCATCAGCCAACCCTCCGGGTTTTCAATACCACTACGGTGGCATACAACCAAAACAGGATCATCAGGATAAAATATACGATCTCATACCAGGCAATAACACCCCGCTGGAATCCACCGAAGTGGCTGATCAGGCTGAGGCGGGCAATGCCATCTATCCAGAACTGTGAAAACCAGCCACGGAATATATTTAAAATCATCGGTAAGCCGGTGAGCATCAGGGCGAAACTTGCCACCAGGGTCAACACAAAGGCAATCACCTGGTTGCGACTCAGGGCAGACATACACGAACCAATCGCCAGCAGGCTTCCGGCCAGCAACCAGCTACCCAGGTAACTGCTGAAGATTCGTCCATTATCAGCATCGCCCAGGTAATTTACCGTCAGCCAGATCGGCAGGGTTAACAGCAGCGCCAGGCCCAGAAACAGCCAGGCGGCGACAAATTTACCCAGCACCGCCTGCCAGGGACTCAACGGCAGGGTCAGCAATAACTCCAGTGTCCCGGAATGGCGCTCTTCTGCCCACAAGCGCATTGATAATGCCGGCACCAGGAACAGGTAAAGCCAGGGATGGAACTGGAAGAAAGGCTGCAGGTCTGCAATCCCGCGTTCATAGAAGCCCCCCAGGTAAAAGGTGAACGCAGCAGCAAGAACCAGGAAAACAACCAGGAAAACGAATGCGATAGGCGTAGTAAAGTATGCCAGCAGTTCACGCCGGATGATGGTGACAACCGCACTCATGCTTCAAGCCCCGTAGTAACCCTGCGGAAGACATCATCCAGCCGCCCGGCTTCGAGGCGCAGGTTATGAACTTTCCACTGATACTGTTCCGCCAATTTAGTTACCAACGGTAATAATTCTGCCCCCTCTCGTGGAAACACAGTCAGCTCGTGATGTTTGAGTTCTATCCGGGCAGCTTCCGGTAAATCACTCAGTGCGGATGCGGCCGCCTGGGAATCATCAACCTGCAGGGTGACCGCCTGGTAATAACGGGAAGTTTCCAGCAAGCCCTGCGGGGTATCATCTGCCTGTAACTGGCCATTGGCAATGATCATTACCCGATTACACAGTGCCGGGACTTCTTCAAGAATATGGGTGGAAACAATAATCAGTTTGTCATCCAACATGCTCTGGATAAGGCGACGAACATCACGCTTCTGATTGGGATCAAGACCGTCGGTCGGTTCATCCAGGATCAGTACGCAGGGATCGTGTATCAATGCCTGGGCTATGCCTACACGCCGCCGGAATCCTTTTGACAGGGTTTCAATTGTCTGGCAGGCAACCTCCGTCAATGACAGTCGCTCCAGGGTTTCACCCAGCCGCTCAGGTATTTCTGCGGCCGGGATATTGCGCATCCTGGCGATGAAAGTCAGAAACTGCCTTACTGTCATCTCTGCATATAAAGGCGCGCCCTCAGGCAGATACCCCAGGCATTGGCGTGCCGCAAGGGCATCCGATTGCACATCATGGCCCTGGATCAACGCCGTTCCCCGGGTTGGGGTCAGGTAACCTGTCAGCATCCGCATGGTGGTCGATTTTCCCGCCCCATTGGGACCCAGGAATCCCAGCACAGTGCCCTTCTCAAGGCTGAAACTCAGGTCCTTAACCGCCTGTATCGGGCCAAAAGACTTACACAATGAGCGTGCTTCCAGCATTATCAAATTTCCCTGGTTGGTATCAGCATATCCATATCTTCCTGCGCTCAAATAAGTTACGTCCGGGTAACAAATATCCCTGCGGGTCCGAGCGTGGAACAATATAACATTTTGGACGCAGTTAGGGAGCATGTGATCTACTCATAAACCTGTATTTTTTGCCATATTTTCATTCCGCTATCCGATAGTTGAAAAAATTACCCTTTACCTCTTTCATAAAAGTGCAATACAGGCTATCGTTCAGCCAATAAAAATTTCAAGACCACCCTGTGAAACTAACCGAATACCATTATCTGCCCGAAGGATTGCTGGAACGACCGGCATCATCACTGTATCGGCAACTGGATGGCCCCACCCTGATTCACCTTCCCGGACTGCGCCAGGAGCCTTTATTTATTTCAGTGCTGCAGCACGGTAATGAAGATACCGGCTGGGAAGCAGTACGCCGGTTATTAAAAAGCCACTATAGTTTTGACCCCCTGCCCCGTTCGGTTTCACTCCTTATCGGCAATGTCGAAGCTGCCAGGTTCAACAAAAGACGGCTGGATAACCAGCCAGATTACAACCGCTGCTGGCCGCAGGAGAAATCCGGCGGGCATGAAAGCGAGGTGCATAATACCTTTCGCCACGTTTATGACATTATGCAGGCAAAAAACCCATTTGCAGCCATTGATATTCATAACAATACTGGTCTGAACCCACATTATGCAGCCATTAACCAACTGGACAATCGCTTCTTTCGCCTCGCCGCCCTGTTTTCCAATACAGTAGTTTATTTCACCATTCCAGAGGGTGTTCTTTCAAATGCTTTTTCGAATTTTTGTCCCGCAGTAACCCTTGAATGCGGTCTTGCGGGAAACATTCATGGCACGGATCACACCCTCGCCTACCTGGAATCCTGCCTGCATCTACCGCAACTCGATAACATCCCCCTGCCGGGTGAAGAGATGGGCCTGTTCCATATGGTTGCTACGGTTAAAGTGGATGCAAACCTGGATATTGGTTTTGGCGGCAACGGTCACGAACTCTCATTGATAGAAAACCTCGACCACATGAATTTTCGTGAACTGGAAACTAACACCCTGTTTGGTTATACCCGCGATAAGACTACCCTGCCCTTTATCACTACAGATATGCATGGCAAAAATGTCAGTGGAAAGTTTTTTTCTTTCGAAGACGGTGAAATTCGCACCACCCACCCGATAATGCCATCCATGCTGACCATGGATCAAAAAGTCATCCACCAGGACTGCCTGTGTTATTTAATGGAACGCATGGATCCGCAGCATAGCCGGGCCGGGCATGATGAACCGCTGCCGGAACCCACGGGCCTGGAAGGTATCGACAACTGATACCCGGCCCGCTTGTGGCGCATGACTTCTTACACTGGTCTGATAATGCATTCACTGGCAGTATTGATCACGATCAATTAACTGGGAGAAGCACTATGACTTTGTGGACCATGATTACATTAATAGCCGTAGCCGGCATTATTGCGGGTGTTTTTGAAAGCTACAACAAGAACAAACGTGCTGCAGCCAGTAATGAGGGACTGGATGCATTAACCCAGCGCATCGAAAGGCTGGAGAGCGAATTGAAAGGCCGGATTGAAACCCTGGAAGCGATTGTTACCGACAGGAGCAGTAACCTAAAACGCGAATTCGACTACCTCGACAAGGCCTCATAACTCATTATCATCCCGTCATTCCGGGACAGCGATAACCAACCTACCCCATCATTCCGGGACGGCGAATAACCGGACCCGGAATCCATTTTTTCTTGTTTGATTACCTATATTACTATTCGCAATTTCAGGATAAAGTGATAGAGATATTAAATCAGCTTTAATTCAAAAGCCTTTAACACCGCCCGGGTGCGATCCCGAACCCCCATTTTAGAAAGAATATTGGAGACATGATTTTTAACCGTACCTTCAGCCACATTCAGGGCATTGGCAATTTCCTTATTGCTATAACCGCCCGACATCAACCGCAGGATCTCTGTTTCACGCTCAGTCAGCGGGTCCGGCTGTTCCAGACTCATAAAATCAGGGCTTGAGTTCTCCAGCCCTTTCAACAGGCGTTCTGTAAGCACCGGTTTAACAATAGACTGACCCGCACGCACTTTCTCGATAGCATCCACCAGCACTTCAAGGGAAACATCTTTTAATAAAAACCCGCGGGCACCCGCCTTGATCCCGGCCAGCACCATTTCTTCATCATCAAAAGTGGTCAGGATGATAGTTGGCGGTAATTGTTCGCTGGCAGAAAGATGCTTAAGCACATCAATACCGTTAAGCCCCGGCATGCGCATATCCAGCAGCACAACATCCGGTGATATTTGAGGGATTTTCTCAATCGCATCGCGACCGTCAACGGCTTCGCCAATAACTTCAATTTTATCGGAAAGCTCCAGCAGGCTTTGAACACCCTTGCGAACCAGGTTCTGGTCATCAACCAGCATTACTTTAATCATTACATCACACCTTTATTCTGTGGTAGTTTCACAGTGAGCACAAATCCCAGCCCATGACTGGATTGTATATCAAGTGAGCCACCCAGTGTCTCAACCCGCTCCTTCATTCCAGCGAGACCGTTACCCATTTTTACTTTATCTGCGCCAATGCCATCATCAGCTGCAACCAGCTGCATACAATCTTCCAGCATTTCAACTGAAATCCAGAGGTTTTTGGCTTTGGCGTGTTTAACGCTGTTAGTCACAACTTCCTGTACGCAACGTAAAACAGTCTGCGCCTGCTCGGGATCAGTCAAGGTTAAGCTGGGAGGAATATCCAGATGCACTATCGGCTCCGGCACACCCGTTGTCAGGGCAATTAATACCTGCTGCAGGTCAACCCGGTCATCCTTGCGCATTTCACTGACAACTTCACGCACATCAGCCAGCAACAGTTTTGCCAGCGAGTGCGCCTGCTGCACATGCCCAAGGACTTTTCCATCCACCATATGGGTGACAACTTCAAGGTTTAAAGTCAAGGCGGTCAGGTGATGCCCTACCAGGTCATGTAACTCCCTCGCGATCCTGACACGCTCTGCTATCCGGGTATTTTCTGCCAGCAGTGACTGGGTGGCTCGCAGTTCGGAATTAACCCGTGACAGGGCAATGCGGGCACGTATATTACGCAAGCCGACCAGGGATGCAACATAAGCCGTCAGCGAAACGCCCAGGAACATACCCGCAAGCATGACCGCACCGGTTGAACCCACCCCGGGAATGATGGAGATAACAGCAGCCAAAGCAACATTTTGGCATATCAACCAG
Organism: Pseudomonadota bacterium; assembly: GCA_015222805.1. GTDB lineage: Bacteria > Pseudomonadota > Gammaproteobacteria > Xanthomonadales > SZUA-36 > SZUA-51. The sequence continues at coordinate 332 of JADFVZ010000001.1, read as the reverse complement.
GCCATGCCCGGGGCCAGCGGCAACATCCAGGGCAGCATGCCGGCGACGATCAATAGCAAAATACCTGCAACTGCTGTCTGGCTGAGATGACCAATCAGCAAAGCAGACCCGGTCATCAGGAACAATAACAAAAGACTATCACCGACAGACTTACGTGACGGCAGAATCTTCGCTTGATGCCAATAGGCTGCGCCAAACACCAGATGCAGCAACGCCCAGGCCATAAGGATGTGTGGAGCCAGTGGATTAGGGTAAATCCAGGCATGGAACAACAGCGGAATCGCCGCACACACCCAGGTAACAACCCCCGCATATTTCAGCAGGTCGATGGG
>JADFVZ010000060.1 GCA_015222805.1 Pseudomonadota bacterium | reverse complement strand
CCGGGTTTGCCCAGGTAGGTGGACAGGTAAATCGGGTTTTCCCGCTGGCTGATACGAGTTACCGTAAAAACCGGGAAATCAGCAGTGGAATTATAGTATCCGGTATGATCGGCAAAGGGTCCTTCGGTGGCCATTTCACCGGGCTGTATATGGCCTTCAAGTACAATTTCGGCACCTTGCGGAATCGGCAATCCGGTCAGAGTGGATTCTACAATCCTGCTTCTGCGACCACGGAGCAAACCAGCGAACTGATATTCTGAAAGAGTGTCTGGAATCGGCGTTACCGCGGCCAGCAAAGTTGCTGGATCTGCACCGATAACTACGGCAATCGGAAAGGGCTTGCCCGGGTGTTTCTGCTGGAATTCACGAAAATCCTGAGCCCCACCACGGTGCGGCAGCCAACGCATGATCAGTTTGTTTTTAGCAATCAGCTGTTGCCGATATATTGCCAGGTTTATCCGTGGCTTGTTCGGGCCGCGGGTGATCACCATGCCCCAGGTAATCATAGGGCCTGCATCATCCGGCCAGCAGGTTGATATGGGTAAGGTACCAAGATCAACATCCGGGCCTTCAATAACTTCTGCCTGCCAGGGGGCGGACGGTTTTCTTAGCGGTGTAATATGCGCCAGCTTTGCAAATTCCGGGACTACATCGAGCACCGTTTGCCGGCTTTCCGGCAGGCTGGGGTTCCTTAAAAAGGCGAATTGATGTCCCAGTTCACGTAGATCCTCCCGGCTTTCCAGTTCCAGGGCTGCCAGCACCCTTTGCTGGTTGCCAAATAAATTCCCAAGCACAGGCATATCGTGGCCCTGCAGGTTTTCAAATAGCAATGCGGGGCCGTTATTCACCAGGCTGCGGTGGCACAGCTCGGTAAGCTGCAGGCGGGGTGAGACGGACTGGGGGACAGGTAGTAATTCTCCGGATTGTGACAGGGCATCAGAAAACTGCCGGAGGTCCCGCCATGCTTTTCTATTCACCTGTCGCTGGTGGTGATCAAGCAGCCGGGTTAACTTCATAATCCAGCCCTGCTTTACCCACTAGATAACCATTACAGGCACCTGCGGGTAGTAATTTGAGCAATTCATCACTCAATGGGTTCATATTGGGTGTTTTCCGGGCGTTATTGAAGATTTCAATAATTTCCATGGTGTTATTGGCCTGTGGGCTGATCCTGAGAACATCAACACCGAGGGCAGCGAGCTGAGGGATTTCTTCTAATACCTGATGAGTTAGGGCTGACTGGGTTTGTGTACCATTGAGTATCAGGAACTCCTGTTCCTCCCGGGTTTTCAGCATACGCCCATCTGGATAATCAATGCACTTGAACTGGCAGTTATCTTTGGGCAGGTTGTGTGAGCGTGCGGTATAACAGCGCGCGGAATAGGCCAGTGGCAGCCGTCCTAAAGCAAAGACTTCGGTTTCCACCCCTGCGGGCCGCGCGGCCTGCATATCAGCAAGGGTTTCCAGGCCCAACTCAACCGGAAGTACCCAGCGTTTCAGCCCTTTATCGGCAAGCAACTGCAGGCTGCGTTGGTTGTAAATATTCACACTGGGACCGGTGACGAAATCCTTGCCGTTTGCAGATAACAACTGCACGGCTGAAATATCATTTGCCTCCACCATGAAATCGTCATTACTACAGAGCTTTTTCAGGGCGCCGGTTTCAGAGGCAGCCTCGAGTAAAGTCAGGGAAGACAAGATAACTTCTTTACCGCCTTGCCTCAGCTCTTTACCAATAGCAATCCAGTCCTGGGGTTTTACCAACCGCCGTTTCGAGCAGATGACTTCGCCCAGGTAAATGATTTCTGCAGGAGAGCTTGCTGCCTGCTGGTAAAAATCCAGTACCTGCTGGCGCTCCCAGAAATACTGAATAGGGCCAATGGATAGCTTCATTGTGTGCATGCTCATTGCCATGGCCTGTGGTAGGCACCGAGGGTGGTTTGCGAGCCTTCTGAAACCTCCGCCAGTTCCTGCATCCATTGTGCTTTGGGCTGATAGCTGTCGGCTTTCAACAAACAGTCATCAATGGCTGCACGCATAACGGCGGTGACCTGGGCCACATAGGCCGGGCTGCGCTGGCGGCCTTCTACTTTGATGGCGCTTACGCCAATGTTCCTGAGTTCCGGTAACAGCGATAAGGTGTTCAGGCTGGTAGGTTCTTCAATAGCATAAAAAGTATTCTCACCGACCTGGAAACGACCTTTGCACAAGGTTGGGTAGCCTGCTTTTTCGCCTTCAGCATAATGGTCAATCAGTACACCATTCAGGCGTGTATTGGTGCCGTCTTTAGTTTCTTCCCAGCGAACATGTGATGCGGGTGAGCAGGCACCATAGGTGTTGGGCGAGCGGCCGGTGGCATAGCTGGATAATAGACAGCGGCCCTCGACCATTACACACAGGCTGCCAAAGCCAAAGACCTCAACTGGAACGGGTGACTCAGAAATAACATGGGCTACTTGCCTGACCGATAACACCCGTGGCAGTACTACCCGCCTGATACCGAAGTTCTGGTGATAGAAGCCAATGCCTTCTGCGCTGGTTACAGATGCCTGTACGGATAAGTGCAGGCGCATCTCCGGCCAACGTTCACGGGCATAATCAAGGACGCCAATATCTGCAAGGATCAGGGCATCAACGCCAAAGTCAGCAGCCCGGTCAACAGCAGCTTTCCAGCGCTTAAAGCCATTGGGCTGGGGAAAGGTGTTGATGGCAACAAAAACTTTTCGGCCTTTGTCGTGTGCGTAGTTAATGGCTTTTTCGAAGCTGCGTTCGGTGAAGTTCAGGCCGGTAAAGTGACGTGCGTTGGTATCATCTTTAAAACCAACGTAAACGGCATCGGCACCGTTGTCGACAGCGGCTTTAAGTGAAGGTAAGTTACCCGCGGGGCATACCAGTTCCATACTTTTTCCATTTACAAACTGCCAGCATCACATTTTATGCAGGAAACTTATAATTACATTGACCTGCGTCAGCGCAGTTCTGTAATCTGGAAATATACTGCTTATTTACCCACATCAGGCCACACTATGCTGCCAATTCCTGAAAAAATTAAGCCCGTAGCCAAAAAAATTGTGGGCATTCCAGGTCGTCTTATCCCATATTCTGCACAGAAAAGGGTGCTTTCCATCGCCCTCAACGAGGCATTTCGGGAGCCGCTTAAAGATGGTGAGCTGGAATTCCTGGAGGGATCAAAAGTGAGGATAAAAGTGACGGACTTGCAGATTGACTGGCTGATCCGCGTGGGTTGTGACCAGTTCGAGCCAATAGACCGCGACCTGGTTGATGATGTCTGCATAAGTGGAGAGAGCCCCGATTTTCTCCTGCTGGCGACCCGACAGGCAGACCCTGATACTCTTTTCTTTCAGCGTAAAATTCGAATAGAAGGTGATACGGAACTTGGTCTGGGGATCAAAAACACCATGGACAGTATGGACTGGGAGGATTTGCCGACGCCATTACGTAAGCTTTTACAGGCTGTTGGTCAGCTTATCGCAAGGCTGCGCAAGCGAAGGGTTTGACTGATATGCGCGTGAAATTAGACCTTTGGAATTTACAGTTTTCGGGTAAATAGCAGGCACACGGCAGTCAGGATAATCAGGCCACTGCCATAAACCGGTATTACCACCATTACCAGTCCACCCTGAGCATCAGGGTTAGCAATCAGTGCGTTGTACATTAATGCAAGGCCGCCGAAGCTGTAAATGGCAGCGCTCAGCAATAGCAACCATTGCTGGATGCCGTTATACACCATTTTTGCCTGCATAAGCCAGTATAGAAAAAATGGTACAACCAGCACAATCAGCATCACTATGCCGCCTTTCCACCAGGCAGCAGTGAGGGGCTCGCCTGCATAGGCGGCAAAGCCCAGTGTACCGATTAGTCCGATAAGGATAATTGCCCTGGTCAATAATACGAGTGACATAATTGTTCCTTTTATCAATGGCGTCCGGGTGACCGCTGTCAGGCTTTAATTGTTCGCGGCCTGAAGGCAATCCAGGGTGGCATTTGAAGTATAGAAGCGGCTGAGATGACGCCGGATGATAGCTTCTAACTGGCCACTTTGTTTCAGACTGGCTACCAGTTGCGGGGCGAAACGGGTGGCTTCCTGGTGGATTAGTTCACTGGAAATTTCAAGATTATCCAGTAAAACGTCCAGCGTTTCTTCACCATATTTTTCGAAAAAATAATCTACCATTAATTCGTAAGTATTTTTAAAATACTCTGATTTACGAAAATGTTCCCAAAAGTCAAAAACCAGCTGTATGAACCGACTCAGTTTTTCATTATCTATGCCCTCTTGTAGTTCACCCAGAGGTTTGTTTTTAAGGCCTTCCAGAAGATCCATAGCGGCAATTTTTAAGGCTTCATCGGTTAATTCTTGTTCAAGAAAGGCTTCGCTTTCAACTAAAATCAAGTCCAGGTTCGTTGCGATATAACCCCTCACATTTTCTTCAACGGCATTACTCAGCTTTGGTGCCGTTTTACTGACCACTTGTTGTCCTATTTTCAACAGGGAAGACACACCAGGGATGGATTTGCTGATAATATTGGCATCGTAGATATATCGGGTGATGGCCTGGTAAATCACCCCGGAAAGCACTTTTCGGTATATGGGTAGTTCCATAACCAGATTCAGGCTACCTGTTAATTGTTCATCAAATGCCAGTATCTGCTCAACGCAATCTTCATAGAGGGCTTCATTGATAATATCTCCCAATGGGGTGTCCAGATGATGTTGGGAAGATAATAGCCAGACACTGGCCTCATCGGCTATTTCTACCACCGCAGCAGGTATCTCTCGGGTAACCAGATTAGCTTGAATAAATGCTTTGACCGAGCTCGCAGTCACTAACTGGTTCAAGTGGATTGATTGGCTCCAGATCAGCAGTTGATTGGCCTCTTCGCCAAGCCAGGTTACAAAGCAGGTTTCATCAAAAGCCGCCATTTCATGTTGAAGATGGAGTTCCAGCAATTTCTGAGCGGTATATTCTGCTTCTGTTACAGGCTTTGTCATCGGTAAAGTTTCATTTAGTTTTATCGGGTCTCATTGTGGAGCAATTTCGTGTTTCAATTATTTGCTACTAAAATGGCTCGCCGCGGTGCCGGGTAACCTTCAATGGTTTGACTCTGGTCATTAGCCTGCAACGATTCTGCCAGGGACTCAAATGTCATCCACGCGGTACTGCGTTGCTCGGCTGTTGTGGTCGTGGTTTCATCTACGCATTCAACCGAGCTGAAGCCGGCACGTTGCATCCAGTTACACAGTGCAGCGCTGCTGGGAAGGAACCAGACATTACGCATTCGCGCATAGCGGTTTGCAGGCATCAGTACCTGGTCCATATCCCCTTCAATCACCAGGGTTTCCAGAACAACCCGGCCACCGGGGCGGGTAAGCTTGCGTAAGCGCTGCAGATGCTCAATTGGCGAGCGACGGTGGTAGAACACCCCCATGGAAAACACGCTGTCAAAGCCGCTTAGCCCTGCAGGTAAATCCTCAATGCCCAGTGGTAGAACGACATTGGCCAACGCGCTTCCGGCAAAATGACGGCAGGCAAAATACTGCATCACAAACAGCAAGGTTGGGTCGATACCAATAACGAGTTTTGCGCCGGCACCCAGCATGCGCCAGCCGAAGTAACCGTTACCACAGCCGATATCGAGGATGCGCTGACCCTGAAGGTCGCCAATATGCTTTTCCAGGCGGCCCCATTTCCAGTCTGAGTGCCATTCTGTGTCGATTTTTATTCCACCCAGCTCCAGTGGCCCCTTCCTCCAGGGGTGCAGACCCATTAAGAGTGTTTTTAATGCGTTTTGATCAGTCGGTGGCGCACCCAGGAGGACACTTGCCCGGTTGAGTTTTGCCTGTGGAGTGACAGTGGGGAGTTGATCAAGTATAGCTTTCCAGCGAGGAAAATCCCCATGACGGGGATTTTCCAGGGCGTGCTCGGACTGACGTAGCAGGGGCGCTAGCGCGGTTGCAAGATCACCCAGGCTTGCCTCTGAAAGCTGATAATCAAGCCGCATAAACTAAAGGCCCTTTAGCTGCTGGGCTTAAACTTCGGCAGTTTTTTCGGTACCATGACTTTCTTCAACGAAACATATTTCGGCAGGCCGTCTTTACCGTAAGGCGGATAATCCTCACCGCGAATTAATGGCTCGAGGTATCTGCGCGCGGCCGGGGTAATACCAAAACCATCCCGGGAAATAAACCGCTTGGGCATCATCTTTTCACGGTTGGCGACACGGCTCAGTTTTGCTTCTTCGATCTTCCAGCGATAGGGGTGGTCTGAAAGCCGTTTAATTGCCGGCATTACACCGCTTTTACCGTCTGCCGCATACTCAACCGCAGCTTTACCCACGGCGTATGCTTGTTCAACATCAGTTTTTGAGGCTATATGGCGGGCGGAGCGCTGCAGGTAATCAGAAACCGCCCAGTGATATTTATAACCCAGTTTACTGCGTACCAGATCAGCAACCACCGGGGCAACACCGCCAAGCTGTGCGTGCCCAAAGGCATCACGGGTACCAGCATCAGCGAGGAATTTACCGCGCTTATTGCGCACCCCTTCCGATACCACAATGGAACAATAGCCATAGGTCGTCACAGCAAATTTAACTTTTTTGAGGAAGGCGCGCTGGTCAAAAGGAACTTCAGGGAAGAGGATGATATGCGGCGGGTCGCCCTCATCACGCTGCGCCAGTCCACCTGCGGCCGCAATCCAGCCGGCGTGCCGACCCATGACTTCTAAAATGAACACCTTGGTAGAAGATGAGCTCATGGACATTACATCCAGGCTGGCTTCCATGATTGAAACGGCCACATACTTGGCAACCGAGCCGAAGCCGGGGCAGTTATCGGTTATCGGTAAATCATTATCAATGGTTTTGGGAACCCCGATGCAGCTGACCGGGAACCCCAGTTTTTTACCGATTTGTGAAGCTTTGTATGCCGTATCAGCAGAATCGCCGCCGCCGTTATAAAAGAAGTAGCCGATGTTATGGGCTTTGAAAACCTCAATCAGGCGTTCATATTCGGCCCGGTTTTCTTCAATTGATTTGAGCTTGAAACGACAGGAGCCGAAAGCACCCCCTGGCGTGTGGCGGAGACCGCTGATAACGGTTCTGGTTTCCTTCGAAGTATCAATCAGTTCTTCATGCAGAGCACCAATAATGCCGTTATGGGCAGCATAGACCTTACCGATTTTATCCCGATGCTGGCGTGCGGTTTCAATTACACCGCAGGCAGTGGCATTAATTACCGGAGTAACACCACCGGATTGCGCATACAAAATATTTTTCTTTGTCATTGAGCGTACCTCTATAATTTCAACATGGCATTGCTTTATAATACACTTTATCTGTTCGATTAGTGTTGCTCTGGAATACAGGCCGGAGCTGGATTTACCCCATCAAAATAGTGAGAATCAGACTATGCGAATTGTATTACTTGGTGCCCCCGGTTCCGGCAAGGGAACGCAGGCAAAATTATTATCCAAACAGCTGAATATTCCACATATCTCTACCGGGGATTTGCTGCGGGCAGCCGTTGCAGCGGGTTCCGAGCTGGGTATGCAGGTAAAAGAAATCATGGCGGCAGGCCATCTGGTATCCGATGACATCATGCTGGGCTTAATCGAAGAACGCCTGGGCCATGATGATGCTTCTGGTGGTTTTTTACTGGATGGTTATCCACGTAACCTGATCCAGGCAAAGGCACTGGATGAATTACTGGACCGCATTGGCATGCCGGTTGAAGAGGCAGTTGATATTGCTGTGGACAATGAGCAAATTATTACCCGCATAGCCAAACGTGCAGAACTAGAAGGCCGCAGCGATGATACTGAAGAAGTGGTACGTCGGCGCCTGCAGATTTATGAAGAGCAAACGGCACCGGTATCAGCACATTACAACCAGCATGGCATCCTTACCCAGATTCTCGGTGAGGGTAGCATTGAAGAGGTTTACGCGCGGATTAACGGTGCACTCAAGCAGACGAACGATCCTGCTTCCTGATAAGGTAGTGAAAACAGCCATCCGTGCCAGCGTGGGTGGCGAGCAACTCATTACCGCTGCGCATGCAGTAGACTTCGAAGTCCATGTGGGTATTCGGGTCGTCGGCGGTAATATGCAGGATTTCCCTGTCAGCCATCTCGCGGAGGCTTTGACGGCATTCCAGTACCGGTTGCGGACATTCCATTCCACGGGCATCCAGCTGTTTACAGGCAGATTGAAATATAGATTGAAACCCTGGGGGAAAATTATCCATCGTGCTTAAAATCCTCGATACATTGATGAGTATTCTACTGCTTCGCAAGGGTCCGCAGGACCTGCCCGGTGGAATTACCTGGCTGGCGGTGTTTATTTTTGCAAATTACCTGCTCAATCTTTATCAGTACGCCATCATCCGCAGCATGCAGGCGGTTCCGGAGATGGAGGCCAGTGGTAGCTTTGCAGCCATCCTTGATATTTTGCTGCAAATTGTCCTGGTTGGCATAGTCCTGCAGCTGGCCAAACGATCTGCTCGATTAAACCAGACGCTGACAGCCATGTTCGGTACAGGCTTGCTGTTTGCGTTGATGCTATCACCCATTTTACAGCTGTCATTAAGCAGCAGCGGGGAAAGTGGTGGTGGTTTATTGCTGGCATTGATGGCCTGGAGTTTCGCCGTAGAAGGCAATATCTTTAAACACGCCCTGTCGGTTACTATGGTACGTGGTGTCAGCCTTGCAATTGGCCTGTTTTTTGTTTCATACTTTATCGCCCTGGCGCTGACAAATACATAATAGACAAATGGTATCCTGAACAAATGCATATTCATATATTAGGTGCCTGCGGGACATTTATGGGCGGTCTGGCAGTGCTGGCCACTAAAGCAGGACATAGCGTCAGCGGTTCAGATGAACACACTTACCCGCCGATGAGTACCCAGCTTGAGGCCCACGGAATTAAGCTCTACGAAGGCTATCACGCTGTTGACCTGCAACCGCATCCAGACCTGGTGATTATCGGCAATGCTCTCTCCCGGGGAAACGAAGCTGTTGAATATGTACTGAATGAAGGTATTCCGTATGTTTCCGGTCCGCGTTGGCTGGGAGAAAACTACCTTGCGGGTAAAACGGTCCTGGCGGTTGCCGGCACCCATGGGAAAACCACAACATCCAGCCTGCTGGCATGGATTCTTGAGTTTGCGGGAATGCAACCCGGCTTCCTGATCGGTGGCGTTCCGGGAAATTTTGGTATATCGGCACGTGACGGCGATAAATATTTTGTTGTTGAAGCGGACGAGTACGACACGTCATTTTTTGACAAACGCTCCAAATTTGTTCATTACCGTCCGCAGGTAGCGATACTTAATAACCTGGAATTTGACCATGTCGACATCTTTCCAGACCTGGAAGCGATTAAAATCCAGTTTCATCATCTTGTTCGCACGATTCCCGGTAAAGGCACAATAATCAGCAATGCCGAGGATGAAAACCTTGAGGACGTGCTTGAGCGTGGCAATTGGTCACAATTACAGCGTTTCGGCCTGGGAAATAATCCTGACTGGTTTGTAGAGTTACTTTCCCCGGGTGGGCGTCATCTGCGATTCACGCATTTGGGCAGGGAGCTTGCTGAACTGCGCTGGGAGATGAACGGCAGGCATAATGCAATGAATGCCTGCGCAGCCATTGCCGCTGCGTATGCCGTTGGTGTCCAGCCACAAGAGGCAATAGCTGCACTGGCGGAATTCAAAGGTGTGGCCCGACGGATGGAACTCAAGGGTGAGTATCACGGGGTCAAAGTTTATGATGATTTTGCCCATCATCCTACGGCAATACGCCTGACCCTTGAAGGCTTACGCCGCCAGGCCGGTAATAATCGGATCCTGGTTGCCATGGAGCCCCGCAGTAACACAATGCGTTCGGGAGTCCACAGCTCAGACCTGGGACCTGCATTTACATCGGCTGACTGGGTCTGGCTGAAAACCGATAGCTCTATAGACTGGAATCCCGTCTCAGTCATTTTAAAAGCCGGTGCCGAGGGCGGAGTGGTCAACAGTGTTGATACCCTGATTAACAGGATGCTGGATGAGGTGCGCAGCGGAGATCTGGTGATTTTTATGAGTAATGGCGGTTTTGGTGCCGCACCACAGCGGTTTGTCGATGCCCTCAGTGAACGCGAAAGCCTCTGAAATACCCCTGCTAAGCCGCGGGGAAGTTTTATTTCCAGGAACTGTAACCCGGATACGCCTGGCAGATGCAAGGCAGATGGGACAGCTACGCACTGCGAGTGGAGGCTGCTTCGGTTTTAGCCTGTTTATTCCCGCAAAGGGTGAACATCCTGCCCAGCATATGCGCCTGGGTACCGAGGCTGTTATCGAAGATTATAACCAGGATGAAGCCGGTGGCCTGCAGCTTAAATTACGCGGCAAAAGGCGTTTCCTGATCCGGCAGACACGTTGCTTGCACGATGGCCAGCTGGTTGTGCGGCCGGAGTGGCTAGCTGAAGAAGAACCCCGGCAACTGCCGGTAGATTACGCCACAATGGCACAGGTAGTTGCCCGCTACATGGAAAAGGTACAGCCAGACTACCCGCAATACAAACCGTTGGATTGTGAGGATGCCAGTTTTGTCGGTTTTCGCCTGGCGGAACTGCTGCCGATGGAACTGGAAGAAAAGCAGATGCTGTTGGAACTTACAGACCCCATTTTGCGCCTGCGCATGCTCTCCACGATACTGCCACGCTTCCAGCCGGCCTGATAATCCAGGTGGGTATGTTCTTCCTCCCCGGGTTATGGGGAGGAAGAAAGTAATCGCTGCTTAACTAGTTAACTAATTCCCCATGAATATCCAGCACAATCGGTTTTCCATAACCCAGTTGCTCCATTCTTGAAAGCTGGGTTGTTGCATCGCCGACGACCAGGTAAATCATCTCCTGTTCGCGCAGGTACTGTTGTATGGTTTTATGTACCTGCTTAAGGTCTACATCTTGCACATAATTTTGCTGGATTTCCACATAGTTTTCCGGCAGCTTGTAAAGACTCATGTTTTGCAACATGCCGAGCAATTGACTGAGGGTTTCAAAGCGACGGGAATTACCCTTTATGGTCATGTTTCTGGATACCGCAAGGTCTTCTTCTAAATAGGTAGATGCATAATTACCGATCAGGTCCTTGAATATTTCCAGTGATTCCAGGGTGACATTGGTTCTTACCTGGGATGTCGCCACAAAAAGTGAATCATAATTACTAGGTAGAAGGTAGGAGTAAGCGCCATAGGTATAACCCTTCTGAATCCTCAGGGTTTGTGCCAGCCTGGCGCTCATACCGCCGCCCAGGCGATTATTGGCAAACTGGATCGGATAGAAATCTGGGCTGAAGCCGTCCACTACGGTTTTACCGGCATAAATGACAGATTGTTTAGCCCCTGGAAAATCAATAAAAAAGACTTTTGGAGACTTGCTTGAAGCGATGCGTGGCTGCTGTGGTATGGGAATAGCTTTACCACTCCAGCCGGAAAGCATTTCCAGCGCTGCTTCAGCCTGTTGCCGGGGAACCGCTCCGACAATATGAAAGCTTGAATTTGCGGGTGAAATGTTCTTCGCATAATAGGTTTTGAGATCCCCAAGACTGATATGAGCAACTGTTTCCCGGTTGCCACCGGTTACCTGTGCGGAGGTATGTCCTGTTGCATAAATCAGTTTAGGATAAACATTACGGGCGATTTGGTTGGGGTTGCCTTCCGCCTGCTGGATGCGGGTTAAACGGGTTGATTTTAAACGCTCGAATTCTTTGGCATCAAATCGTGGCGTCAGCAGGATTTCTTTCAGTAACTGCATGGTTGCGGGGAAATTCTTTGCCAGCGACTGCCCGGAAATGGTTATAGATTCTTTGCCTGCACTAACCGCAAGGGTTGCACCCAGAAGGCCAATGGCCTCTTCCAGTTCCTGCGGGGTTTTACCTGCGGTGCCTTCATTCATGGACTGGGCCAGCAGGTAGGCTGTACCGAGCCGGTCTTTATCATCCAGCGCCTGTCCGCCATTGATCCTCAGGCTGAAATTCACAACGGGCAACTCATTTTGTTCAATGCCGAATGCCTGGATGCCATTGGCTGTTGTTAATTTCCAGATATCTGGAACGCTTAAATCCGGCAGCTCGGATAAAGGCGGTTCACTGCGGTCGTTTTTGGTAATGGTTTTTTGATACTCAATAGCGTCATTTTCAACAAAGTTTGTTTCTGCACCCTGTTTGATTTCTTCTTCTATAACATCGGCTTTTACTGACCCGCTTAGAACCAGGCCTTCAGCATCTTTTGGAACAAAGCTGGTAATAATGGCCGGCTTGTCTTTTATGTAGTGGCTGTAAACGCGTTGAATATCTTCACGGGTAACTGCCGTAATATTTTTGATATCCTGTTTGATGAAATCAGCAGAGCCGGCGTATTCATTATAAATTCCCAGCTGCAGGGCCTTGTCCAGAACGCTTTCAATATCATAATAAAACCGGGTTTCCATCTCGGCTTTAATTTTGGTCAGCTGGTTGTCAGTAAAACCATCAGTTTCAAAGTTTATCAGTGCTGCATCAATCGCAGCTTTGACATCATCAAGTTTTACCCCGGCATTTGCCCTGACCTGAAGGGTGAATGTGCCTGCGATTTCCTCAGAGTTATTCCAGGCATTGGCACTCGGTGCCAGTTTCTTTTCTTCCACGATGACTTTGTACAGGGCAGCATTTTTGCCTGCAGATAAGATTTCTGCAAGGGCATTCAATGCATAGGAATCGGGATGGTATTGCTCAACTGTGGTAAAAGTCAGGCGCAGTTCGGGCAGCTTGGCAAAGTTATCCAGATGGAATAACTTAATATCATGCTGCAGCTGAACCGGCCGTGGCTGCATATTTTCCATTGCTTCTCCGCTGCGGATTTCAGCGAACCAGTAATCAACTTTTTTCTTTGTTTCTGCAATATCAATATCCCCGGCAATCACCAGGGTGGCGTTTGAGGGCACATAGTATTTGCTATAGAACTCCCTGACATCATCAAGGTTTGCGGCCTGCAGGTCTTCCAGGTCCCCGATTACTGTCCAGTTATAGGGGTGGCCTTCGGGATACAGTGCTTTTTTAATCACATGCCCGGTATGCCCATAAGCACGGTTATCAACGCGTTGCCGTTTTTCGTTTTTGACCACTTGCTTCTCACGTTCCAGGGTTCCCTGGTCAACGGTGTTGATCATAAAGCCCAGTCGGTCGGAATCGATCCACAGGAGCTTGTCGAAAGCATCTTTGGGTACCACTTCATAGTAAATAGTGCCGTCACTCCAGGTGCCGCCGTTGCGGGTGCCGCCCAGCTCCGGAATCATTTTCCGGTTGGCTCCTTTGGGTACATTCTCGGAATCATTAAACGACATATGCTCAAAGAAATGTGCGAACCCGGTTTTCCCCGGTTTTTCCCTGTTGGAACCAACATGGACAATGGTTGCCATGGCAACAATGGGGTCGGACGTATCCTGATGCAGGATTACGGTTAAACCGTTTTCAAGTTCATACTGCTGGTATTGAATATCAAAGTCAGGTGCGCTAGCTGAATGGTTGGTATCCGCCACGGGCTCGTTGTTATCAATGTCTGGACCAGCACAGCTGGCAATAAATATAGAAAAAACCAGCGGTAAATAAAACTTGATGTTATTTTTCATTGTTGTTCGTCCTTGTTACAAATTCGTATGTAGTGTCTGACCAGCGTGTTTGTTATCACCGATAATTACGGGCTTTTTCCCTGCCATTTAAACAAGCGTACCCCAAGCAGGAAACCGGTCAACCCTATCCCCATTAGAACAGCCAGTACTGGTAGCATTTCTGCGAGGCTGAATTGTCGCCACATGGGGCCTTCCAGTACCAGTATCGACCACTTGACCGGACTGAACTGGCTGATGGGGGTCATCCATGCCGGCAGGAAAGCCAACGGAATCATGCCACCGCCTGCCATTGCCATCAGCATCATCGCCGCCCAGGTAATACCGGAGGCGGCTTTTTCAGATTTGCTGACAACCGAGAACATGATCATCAGACCGCTGAAGCAAAAACCGATGGCAAATAATGACATGAGCATATAGGCTGGCTGCCTTACCTGGATTCCAAACACCAGCTTACCCAGCAGCAACAGGCTTACGGCAATGAAAATGATGGTGGAGAAACAAGCCAGCGCTTTGCCCGCGAGAATTGTGCTGCGGTTGGCAGATGAAATCAGCAACCTTGAGAGAGCGCCCTGGTTGCGCTCGCTGACCAAGGACAAACTAAAAGCCGATAAGCAGCCCATCATCCCCCAAATAATGCCTTGTGGAAAAGAAACATCGTAGCCGCTGGGTGGCCCGTCACGGTTAACGGCAATATCCTGGGTTTCGATCACCAGGGGCTGCAGGCCGTTGAAACCACCTTCAACATTATCTTTTGCCTTGTCGCTCTCAGTGGTGGAATTGTTGTTGTCGAAACTGTCAGTTGCTACCATTTCCTGGAAATCATTGAGGAAGGTAACCAGGCGATCTGCTTTGGCATCATCTTTTAGCTTGCCTTTTTCACGTGCTTTGCGGATATCTGCCAGTGATTGATCAATCTGGGTGCTCAGTTTGTCGGTGTCAGTAAAGGAAGCTTGCATGTCCTCGGCGGCATAATTCATTAATACGCCATACAGCAAGCCCTTGATTGCACTTCGCTTCGGATCTACACCAAGCTGGACGGTAGCTGTTTTACCGGAAAACAAATTGCCCTTTGCTTCACCAAAACCTTTTGGGAGAATCAGGAATGCGGCCACCTTACCTTTTCGGACGGCATTCCTGGCGGTGTCTTCATCAACCTGAACAATTGTGAGTTCATCAGCTGCATCCAGTTTTTGAATAAATGCCCGGGATGAAACCGTTTGATCCTGGTCGACAAGCTGCAATGAAATACCTTTCATACCGCCACCACCTGACATCATTGAACCAAAAAATACAGCCATGATGATAGGAAAAATAAAGGTGAAGAAGAACCCGCCTTTGTCCCGATAGAGTAGTTTTAAATCCTTCTGGGTAACTGCCAGTAATCTGGATAGCATCATCCGTCCCTCAGTTGATGCCCGGTCAGGTTTAAAAAAACCTGTTCCAGGGTGGGTGATTGTACTGAAAGACTGCTGATATCCGCGGGTTGCTCGCTTTCCAGTAATTCACGGATGGTAGCCAGGGGGTTGTCGGTTTCGGTATTGTGGATCTGGTTGTCCTGGCTGTAACGGATGTGGTAGTTGTCACCGTGTGCCTGTAGCAGGCCATTGACGCTGTCGAGGGCAATTAACTGCCCCTTATCCATAATCGCAACCCGGTCACAAAGCTTTTCAACTTCTTCCATATAGTGGGTGGTATAGATTATTGTATGTCCCTGGTCACGCAGATGGAGAATGCTTTCCATAATGGCATTGCGTGACTGTGGATCCACTCCAACTGTGGGTTCATCAAGAATGAGTAGTTTGGGTTGATGCAGGATGGCAACCGCGAGATTCAGGCGCCGCTTCATTCCACCGGAAAAATGTTTAACCCTTTGGTCAGCCTTGTCAGTCAGGCCAACCCCGGCGAGGGCCTGTTTTACGGCAGCATCCAGGTTGCCGCCTGTAAGCCCCTGCATCCTGCCAAAAAACTGTAAGTTTTCGATTGCCGTAAGGTCTTCATAGAGCGCCAGTGACTGGCTGGCCAGACCAATGTTTGCACGTGCATAGGCATCGCCTGGGGCGTAGTTGCCAAAGAGGGTGACAGCTCCGGCACTGGCATCCAGTAATCCGGTAATAATATTGACCAGTGTAGTTTTACCGGCCCCATTGGGGCCAAGCAGACCAAATATTTCACCTTCCTCGACCTCAAAGCTGAGATGGTTGATCACGCTTGTTTGATCAAACTGTTTACTAATTTGATCAAGGATTAATATATCAGGCATCTTTGCTCCCTCTGTCTTTTTTATCCTGACTGGCTACTTAATAGCCTTTTTATACTACTACGCACCTGTATGGTAACTGCCGTTTGTCATGCATGCAGTTCAGTAGTGGAGGGGTTAGCGCCGTACCGATACAATATTATGGCCTGGTATTACTTCCAGAACGCAACAGGGTGAGCTCTCCGGTGTTCTGGAATTCTAACCCGTTTGCGGCAAAATTCTCCCGCAGTATCTGGAGCTCTTCTGGATTCAGGTCTTCTGCTCGCCAGTAATGGAATAGCTTGAGAGCGGGGTACAGGGTTTCTGTAATCAGCTGTCCCAGATAGACTTTCTCATCGCTGTCATTTAGCGACATGCCAGCAGCCCACAACCTCAGTGTCACTACGCGTTGATGACCATTTGCGGCCGTTGCTTCGGGCTGTAGCAGTTTTAATGTTTCTTTACGCCCGAGATAGTCCCGCCCGGGGATCGGCAGGGATTCAGTATCAGGCTGGGGATTGAGTGTTTTTAACGGCCACATCCAGCCAACGCTACTGCTTTCCTGCCAGCCAGCCTGGATCAGTTGGCGCTTTAGTTGCTCTATATCACCGCCATACTGAAGGTTGAATACACGCGAAGGGTGTGAGCCCACCCGGGCTCGTTGCTTATCGAGCAGCTGCCAGTCCTGCTGCCACCACTGGCTGGTGCTTGAGCTCAGTTCCTGATGGGGTAGTTCGTAGAGGCTGTCGCCCGATTTGAGTTGCTGGTTGGCAGCATAGGCAACGGCTAATATCAGCCCGCTGAAAAACACCAGGCTGGCAAAGATGGGTTTGTATATCCGCCGGATTCGTTGCCGATAGGCGAGCCCGACGATGGCGGTCCAGCTACCGCCGAGAAGGAAGCCGAGGGTCAGGGTGCTGAGCTGGTCCTGGCCAAGGTAAAGCCTGGAAATGGACAGCAGGATTAAAGCCAGGCTGGCGATAATATACGGCCAGCGACGATGTATTCGGCGTAAATCTGCGGCTTCCATGACCGCAAAAAATCCCAGTGCAGTAGTAGCCAGGACTATTTCACTGCTGGGTGCCCCAGCATCCAGTGTCAGGCCAGCGACTTCCGGAGCTGCGGTCAGGATAGCGGTGAGGATTAATTGCAGGATACTGCCGCCGGCAATGGCGAGCAGCCAGTGGCCGGCAGCCTTATAGCGGTTTTGCAGCAACAGCCATGCCAGCGTTACCCCGGCGGCAAACAGTAACACCCGCCAACGCCCTAATTGGTAGAGGGTAATCATCAGCGGGTCCACCATTTCACTGCGTAAAGCGGAGGCAAGATCGGCTACCCGTTGATCCAGGTGCAGTGGCTGGTCACCCCAGGGAATCAGCAGCACCAGCAGCAGCAGTAAAACAATGGTTGTTAACAGCGAGAGTCCCAGCATAGCCAGTGACAGGGCTTCCGGGCGGGTGGGGTCCAGCATGGCTGAGACCGGGCGTCCCAGCAGTGGATGCCGCCGTGACCAGCGGATCAATCGGCGCAGGCTGTGGGCAGAAACCCTGGCAATAGCCTCGTACAGGAGGCGAAACAGCCACACTGAGAGGCCGATAATCACGGCAATAACCACCAGCACCATCGCCAGCCTGCCGGCATATTCCGAGGCAACTTCCAGGGATGCACCAAACAGCATGCCGGGTAGAAGGTAAGCAGGGGCCCAGGCAATGCAGGCAGGAATATCAATTTTTAAAAAACGTTTTGGTGCCATTCCCAGCATGCCTGCGACCGCAGGGACAACCGGGCGCAAGGGCCCGATAAAACGACCAAGGACGACACTTTTATTACCGTGTTTATGAATAAAATCCCGTGCCTGTTCCAGTGTTTTGGGGTAATTGCGGAAAGGCCACATGTCGGCCAGGTGTTCGCGGTATTTATGACCCAGTAGATAACTGATCAGGTCACCGGCAAAGGCACCGGCGGAGGCGGCTATCCATACGGTATAAAAATCCAGGGCGCCGAGGGCGATCAGGGCACCTATGCCCAGTAAAACCATGATTCCGGGAATCAGGATACCCACCAGGATTAAAGATTCAGTCAGGGCGATAATGAACACAATTACACCTGACCAGGCACTGTGTGCGCCGATCCAGTTTAATAAGTCATTCATCCATCCTGCTTCTGGCATAACGCTATTGTAGGACATCTTTTAGCTGCTGGTTTTAATAATTAGTAGGGGGGCTTGAGTTTGGCTGAAATCCCGCCATATCATTATGTGGTGGTGTTGAGATCAGCTACTCAGAGAGATCGATCTAAAGAAGGAATTAGATAATGAAAAGTATTTTTTTGTTCGTAATCGCTAGCATGGCTGTTCTATCAGGTGGTTGTGGAAATGACAGTTCAGTGATCCCAACAGTTGCAGCTGCAACCCTGGAAGGTACCTGGAAGCGACCAATAAACGGTATGCCAGGCGAATTTGAAGGCATGACCTTCAGTCCCGACGGACATTTTGGTTATATCAATATTCATTCCATGAGTGGCGCGAACTGGGAACAAACCGGCCAGCAGTTAAAGATAAGCAGCCTGACCGTGCGTTATCCCCAGCTGGAATCCAGTAATCTGCAAATTGAAAAACTCACGGATACCGAGCTGGTATTGACAGGTGAAGGGTATTCAGGTGGCAGTTACGTCCGTGATGATAACTTCGGCGGGCTTGTAACGGGCAGCCTGTTGCTTGGAGATAATGCAGCACTTCCCGAGGATGCTGTGTTATTGGTGCAGTTGAATGATGTCAGCCGCGCGGATGCGCCCAGTGTATTGATCGGTTCACGGGTTATTCCTGTTGCCGGTAAAAACAGTCCATTCGACTGGCGGGTTTATTACCCGGCTGGAAAAATCGAGCAACGCAACCGTTACAGTGTTTCTGCAACCATTGCGTACGCTAACCATATACAGTTCCGCACCACTACCAGCTATGGTGTGATTACTAACGACCTGCCGGGGATCATCAACATAGAAGCTGAGAAGATGCCGGCAAAAGTCGAGCCGAGTGGTAAGCCGATACAGGGCATGTATAACTATATGGCGGATGCCGCCTTGTTTATGAATTGTGCTGATGGCAAGACATATCCGGTAGCGATGGCAGGAGATAATGCCAACCTGGAGCGGGCTTACCTGGAATTAAAAGCCGGGGATAATGCCAAAGTCTGGATCGAAGTGGTGGGTCGGCTGGTTGAACAAACCGGGATGGAAGGCAATGTTATACAAACCGCATTATTAGTGGAGAAGGTGATGAGCGTGGATAAAAACAAAACCTGCAAGCCCGGACCTCCGGACTTTGGTCTTGCGGGGAAGAAATGGCAGTTATTTGAGGCGCCAGGCAGTGACCTACCCGCAGATATGGATCTTTCCAGCGCAGTTCTGGAGTTCACCACGGAGTTAAGGGTCAGTGGCAGCATTGGCTGTAATCGTATCAATGGCGGTTACACGCTTAATGATTATGAAATTATGTTGGGTGAGCCGATGGCGATGACCAGAATGGCCTGTCCCGGTGATCTCGCGAAGCTGGAGTCTGTGGTGATGGACGGCCTCAAGTATGTAGGTGGTTACGAGTTGAAAGGTGATGTGCTGAATTTACTGATTGATGGTGAGCCAGCTTTGCGCTATAAAACATAGACGGATGCTGTTACAAATGTAGACGCCGGCCTTGTTGGCAAGTGGCGTCTGAACACTATCACCGGGCTGTCAATGCCTGATGATATTAATCCGGCAGAAGTAGCTTATATCGAATTCCTGGCGGATGGAAAAGTAGCAGGTAAAACTGGGTGCAATCGCCTTATAAGCAGCTATACACAAGATGACGACAAGCTTAAATTTGGAATAGGTGCCGGGACCATGATGATGTGCCCACCGGATTTTATGCAGATTGAATCAGGCATGCAAAAAGCCATAGCGGATACAGCAGCGTTTACCATTAATGATGATGCTCTGCAGCTTAAGAATAAAGAAGGTGCCAAGTTGGCTGTGTTTAACCGGGCAACAGAGTAGATTTTAAGTTTTACGCGTGGGCATAAATGCCCACCCTACAAAGGCTAGTCGGTCATAGGGTGGGTATTTATGCCCACACAGACCCCAAACCGCCACCAAACCGATCGTAGGGTGGGCATTTATGCCCACGCGCTGGTTTATTTTTTCATTCTCCTGTGTGGAAAATCCCGGTTTTAATTTCACCGTTATCTGTAAGCTCAATCCAGCGGCATGCAGGCCCGCGCGGGTCTTTTACCAGGCTTTCCTGATTCGGCAATACGGTATATGCGGTTGAAGGGCAGGCCATCCATAAACAATGAGCCCGCAGCTCGCGCCAGTCATGATGAATATGTCCCCAGCAAACGCTGCGAATTTTAGGTTGTGCATCGACAAGGTCGAGTAACGGCTGTGGATCCTGCAATGGATAGCGGTCAATCCAGTGGCTGCCACAAAGTATGGGCTGATGGTGTAGGAAAACCATAGCCCAGCCTTCG
This sequence comes from Pseudomonadota bacterium, assembly GCA_015222805.1. Taxonomy (GTDB): domain Bacteria; phylum Pseudomonadota; class Gammaproteobacteria; order Xanthomonadales; family SZUA-36; genus SZUA-51. The sequence continues at coordinate 4,911 of JADFVZ010000060.1, read as the reverse complement.
GCTTGCCGGTCAACAGCTGATGCCAGCTTATCCAGTTGCGCTGGTGTTAGCTCACCGTGAATTCGTTGATGCGAAGCGCTGTCGAGGAAATGCAGCCGCCAGTTGCCATGGGCAATGCTGGTTGGCATGCAGAGCGGTTCAGATAAGGCGGCCTGCATCGCCTCACGCTCGTCATGATTGCCGGAAAGGCAGTAAACCGGAACATCTAGACTGGATAAGACCTGCTGGAAAAAAGCATAGGATTCAGGCCCTGATTGCTCAGAAATATCACCACTGGCAACGACGGCATCTGGTGACCATTGAGCTACACGCTCGATAATAGCTTCCAGCTGCTGCCACACCAGTTTGCCGCGATAGGGTGTGTCGGGTGATTCTGGCAGGTGGCAATCTGATATCTGGATAAGCTTGAATCGCTGCATATCAGTATTCTATGCTTTCCTCAGGTAAAAAAAACAGTCAATAAAAAACGGGCAATAAAAAACGGGCCGCAGCCCGTTTCTTAAAAAGCATAATGCTGAATGTTCAGCGATCATCCCTGATTTCAGCATCCGGAGCGCTGCGGCCAACAGAGGCCATGCCGTTTTTGCAACCGCTACCGGATTTATACATCTGGCTACTACCAATGACCTGATGGTTTTTGGCTTTGAGGACGAAGTATTCACGCCCGTCTTTGGCAGCTTTTACTTCGAAGCATTTTTCGTCTCCGCAGTTATTACGTACCGACTCGATGCCGTTCATACAGGCAGCATTTGACTTATAGCCTTCGGATGTAAGGATAACTTCACCATTACCCGCTTTAAGGACAAAATAGTCTTCCCCGTTTTTCATTTTACTTACGACAAATTTACCAGTCATTGAAAATTTCCTCTTTGAATGTAATATTAGATTTAAGTAATGCTTTTCTAGTGTCGCAATTCAGCGACCAGTAATCAAGTTTTTAGTGATTTAGTGGAGGGTCTATGTCTTTATCGCGTTTAGGTATTGCGGGAATTTTTACACGGTTTGCTTCAAAGCTGCGGTTTCCCTACCTGTTTATATTGTTTGCCGTACTCCTGGGAGTGGATCTCCTGGTGCCTGATCCTATGCCTTTTGCAGATGAAATGCTTTTGGGGCTGGGGGTCTTGTTGCTATCGCGATTGCGAAAACCAGCTGAAGATCCTACAGAGGAAGAAAAGACGAACTAAGTCACGCTATTGTCGAGTGCCGGCAGGGTTTGCCATTAAATCGTCATATTTGCAGAACATAATATTGTCTCCATTAAGCAGGAGGCACAAGTGAAAGTATTTATACCCTTTGAAGACGACTCAGCCGATCAATTTTTTGATCAGCTCTGCCCGGATGATCGTCTGGTTCCATGGCAGACAGCCTGGCTGGACTATATTGTAATTAAACCTGATAAAGGTGCAGCTGTTAGTCGAGATGCAGGATTAGTTCCTCACCCGCCTCAAGCTGCCATTGGCGGGCCAGGCCGGCATTAATTTCAAGTACATATTGTGCCGGCGCTGAGCTGGGATAACCCGGGCAGCTGGGGGTTCGGCAGGGCGGGGTGTCGGCAGAGATATTGATTAATTTCAGGTTTTTGTCAAAGTACAGGATGTCCAGTGGAATACGGGTGTTTTTCATCCAGAACGACAGCGGGGCGGCTTGTTTGTAGATAAACAGCATGCCATGGTTATCTGCCATTTCGGTGCGATACATTAATCCCAGGGCCTGTTTTTCCTGACTTCTTACCACCTCAACTTTAACTTTATGCCCATCAATGCTGACATAGGGTGTGGAGTCGGCACAGGCTGTAAGGTTGATGCTAAGCGCCAGGAGTGTTAGCACGAGAAGATGCATTTTGCGGGTTGGGGATAGTTTCTGTGGTGTTGGTATCATCCGCAGATTCTAACCGATTCAGGCCCGGACAACAGGTTTCAGATAGTTTGTTTCCCATCAGCTGCTGCAAGGTCTTCCGGTATTTCTATATCAAGGTCTGCTTCGGTCTCACCATCCAGTGAATGCAGGATATTACCTAACTGTGCCGGATCAATATTACCCATTAAGTTTACAAAAACCATCTCTTCATCATCAAGGACCAGCACCACCATGCCGGTCATTACCTGATCGACGATTTTGCTCATTACCAGGGTTTGTTCATGCTCTTCGTGAATTTTCACTAAAACATCCCAGCCCTGTTTCTGCAGGTGCTCAGTGCTTTCTGTGAGTCGTTTTTGCAGCTTGCTGCTATCGTCTTCAAGTTCGTAGATGGCGATACGTACGGCACGTACTTGTTTGAGCAGGGCTTCAACTTCCGGATCTTCATCCGCATCGTTTACCCAGCGTGCCATGCGCATAAACGCAGGGCCGAAAGAAATAGTCATCACCCGGTCGGCCTCGGTCCAGCCGGGCAAATCATAATTTGCATAACCGGGATCATTGGGCCGGTGGCCGCTGATGCCGCAGGCGGTCAGTATCAGCACCAGGCTTAAGCTTAAGAATATGCGGGTCATTAGCTGGTTTCTCCTATCAATCAATATCAACATCGACATTGAATGATTCGGTTATTTTGCCAAGGTCTTTAGGGTCAATATTGCCGATAATATTGATGAATATGGCTTCATCCTCATCACCTGCAACCAATACCGTCATGCCTTCAATATTGCCATCAATCATTTTCATGAAAATATGGGTTTGTTCACCGTCTTCTTTGACTTTTACAATCTGTTCCCAGTTATCGGCCTCAAGCTGTTTACGGGATTTATCGATCTGTCCGATGGCGGCATCGGCATTACCATCAATGTTGTAGATTTTGACCCGAATAGCCTTTAAGCCTTTCATCACCGCGAGGGCTTCCGGGTCGTCGTCTCCAACAATAGCGCTGGCAAACTGGAGCATGGAGGGGCCCAGGTTGATTTCCACATTGGGTTCGCCATAACTGCCGGTGAGGTCACCGAAGTCGACATAACCGGCAAGGTTTTTTATTTCATTGGTTTGTGCCATACCGGCCGTGCTGATGAGTAAACCGAGCATTAAAGTCAGGCTCAGGCTAATTTTTTGTAGTGTGTTGTTCATGCTTTTCTCCTTACTAAACTAATTAAATACATTTATAAATCGATACTTTCAGGTTCTATACGGGTGTCGCCCTCTATATTCTGTGCAGGCCTGTGCTGCTGGCCGGCGAGGATTTTCTGTACTTGCAGGCTAAGTTCATCACGGGTCACCTGATCGGCCTGGTTCAGGCTTTTACCCAGGTAGGCCAGGGCGACCTGGATGTCCTCGCGTGCCTGCTGGATTTCTGCCGGGTTTGGTTGCCGGCTAATACCGATGGCGAGGATTAAACTCATCGCCAATGCCGAACCAATGGCCCAGGATGGCCCAGCCTGCCAGTTGGCTGGTTTCAGCCAGGCAAACCACTGTTTTCGCGGTGCATGTTGTGAGGGAATTGCCAGCAGGCGTTTTTCCAGTGCTGGCGGAACCGCTTCTGTTTCCAGTTCGTCCAGGCCGCGACGGATTGTCCATGCATCAATGATTGCGGTGGCCATGGCCTGGTCGGAGGCTGCGGCCTGTTGTAGCTCCTGCGCCTGATTTGTATTGAGGTCGCCGGATAACAATTCTTCAATAGCATCATCAAAGGCCTGGGTATTCATTTCTGTTTTGTTTTTCATACTGTTTCTGCCCTGGGTAATTTCGAGCGTAATTGTTTGCGCGCCCGAAACAGGTAAACCTTGACCTGGGAGAGGCTCATTTCCAGCATTTCGGCTATCTCCTGATAGCTGTGCTGTTGAACATCCCGAAACACAATCAAGGATCGATAAGGTTCTTTAAGTCCGGCAATGGCATCTTTCAGCCATTTTCCCAGCTGATCCTGTTCCATACGGAAGGCAGGATCGCGGTGATCACCAACTTCAGGTACCTGGTCAGTAATCGGCTTGCGTTTACGAATCCGGTCTATGCAAGCGTTGCGGGCCACCCGTAGTAACCAGGCCCGGGAGACTTCTTCATCGCTCCTGTTCATTCGCTGCCATAATTTAATATAAGTATCCTGGGTAACATCTTCAGCTTCCGCACGGTCGCGCAGCATATACGCTGCCAGCGTGTATACCCGGTTCTGGTGTAGCTTGACCATATTTTGAAAGCGTTGGTTCATTCAGGTGTCTCTTATCTTCTCTATATAGCTTAAACGCAGGGGCTGGACAAAAGTTACAACAATTTTTCGTTTAGCAATAATTCTTTAGTTTTAGGTACAATACAACACTGATTCTCAGTTATAAGGCAGACGCCATGCAAGTCGCAAAAGACCACGTAGTCACTTTTCATTACACATTAAAACTTGAAGACGGATCCACCCTCGAAAGCTCGGTTGATAAAGAGCCGCTGGTTTACCTGCACGGTACCGGCAATATTATTCCCGGCCTGGAAAAGGGGCTTGAGGGAAAAACGGCAGATGATGAAGAGTTTTCGATTACCGTCGCAGCGGCAGAAGCTTACGGTGAATATAACCCGGAGCTGCAGATGCGGCTACCGATCAAGAACCTGAAAAGCCAGGGCAAGCTTACAGCTAACACCATGGCGGTGATCGAAACCGAAGAAGGTCCAAGGCAGGTTATGGTTATTAAAGTGGGCCGTTTTCATGCCGATGTGGATGCCAACCACCCGCTGTCAGGACAAACGCTGGTATTTGAGATCAATATCGAGGATATCCGTGAAGCCACCGCTGAAGAACTGGAACACGGCCACGTTCATGGGCCGGGTGGTCACGAGCACTAGTGGTTATGAATGGGTCTTAATAAGATGTCATGCCGGGCTTTGACCCGGTACCTCCTGGCAGATAACACGGAGCACAATGAGGTCCCGGCTCGGGGGCCGGGATGACATTCTGTTTTTTATCGGTATAGCTAGTGCTTAAGCTGATCGAAACACACCACACAT
>JADFVZ010000059.1 GCA_015222805.1 Pseudomonadota bacterium | reverse complement strand
GTGAGATTTTCATCCATATTCTGGTATAGTTTTATATGCAAATACATGGGGAAAGTGGTATATATTTAGATGCAAATCAACAGCCAGTACCACACTGACTCATCCCGGGTCTCAACTCATTCGGGCGAGTTCTGCAATAACAGATTAATAGCTGTTCAGCGTATGTATTACACAAAACAAAAAAACCTTTTGCGAATACCTCAATTAATCGACTATAATACGTCGGTTAATTTGAATGCTCCTTTATTGGAGCTTGTTCCTGATTGGATACTCATGAGCGACTTGAAATGAAATAAGTGATACCTTCTTGTCCTCAGCGTGCAAGCGCTGGAGTGTTTGGTTGATTGTACCTGGTGGCTAACATCAGGGTAATCATCAGAAATCAGGGGCAGTTTGCCCTTTTTTTGCGCCTGAGTTTTTTTTAAATTAAGGCTGGAGTTGTATAAAAGATGTCGAATTCGCGCCTGAATGATTTATTAGGCCCACTGGTTGAGGAACTCGGTTTTGAGTTTGTCGGCCTGGAAATGACTTCCGAACCCGGAAATCGTATTTTACGGGTTTATATCGATGCTGATAATGGCCTTGAGATCAGTGACTGCGCAAAAGTCAGCAGGGAACTGGCTGCCATACTGGATGTAGAAGACCCAATAAATGGCCAGTACCGGCTTGAGGTGTCTTCTCCCGGTCTGGATCGACCATTGTTTAACCCGGCGCAGTTCAAAGCAGTGATTGGTGAGAAAGTCCGCCTTTCACTCTATGGTCCGGTTGCCGGGCGGCGCAAATATGTGGCGGATTTGATCACTGCTGATGATGAAAGTATTGAGTTGCTGTATAAAACCAATACCGTTGCCATTCAGTACGGTGAAATTGCCAAGGCCCGGATCGAACCGGATTTTGAAAAGATTATGCGTGAGGCTGGTAGTAAATAGGCAGTCGCAGGTTTAGATAACAAATTATTTAAGTATTAATAAAATTACCGAGTACGGAGTATCGGAAAATGTCCAAAGAAATTCTCTTAGTTGCTGATGCAGCGGCCAATGAAAAAGGCCTGAGCAAAGAAATCGTTTTTGAAGCGGTTGAGATGGCACTTGCCACCGCAACCCAGAAACGCCATAAAGAAGATATCGAAGCAAGGGTTGCCATCGACCGGACTACCGGCGAATACGACACTTTTCGTCGCTGGGAAGTAATGGAGGATGACGATGAGCTGGAATTTCCAGAGCGTCAGACTCGAATCACCGAAGCACGTGAGTACGACCCCGAGATTGAGGTCGGTGGGCATCTTGAAGAAGCTATTGATTCTGTAGAGTTCGGCCGTATTGCGGCACAGGCTGCCAAGCAGGTGATTGTCCAGCGTATGCGTGAAGCTGAGCGTGCACTGGTTGTAGAGCAGTTTGAAAAGCGCCTGGGTGATCTGGTAAACGGTATCGTTAAACGGGTAGAACGTGGCAGCGTTTACCTTGATCTTGGTGGTAATGCTGAAGCCTATATACCCAGCCGACATATGGTTCCCGGTGAGTCTGTTAGACCCGGTGACCGTCTGCGTGGTCACCTGTTTGAAATTAAAAGCGAAAACCGTGGACCGCAGTTGTTTGTCAGCCGTGTTAACAAGGAATTCCTGATCAAGCTGTTTGAGCTGGAAGTCCCGGAAATTGACCAGGAGTTGATCTCCATAATGGGTGCATCACGTGATCCGGGTCGGCGTGCCAAGATTGCGGTGCGTGCCGAGGACAAGCGCACTGATCCTATCGGTGCCTGTGTAGGTATGCGTGGTTCTCGTGTACAGGCGGTATCGAATGAACTGGCGGGTGAGCGTATTGACATCATCCTCTGGGATGATAATCCCGCACAGTATGTAATTAATGCGATGGCACCGGCTGAAGTCGCCTCCATCGTCGTAGATGAAGACAATCACATAATGCAGGTTGCGGTTGAAGAAGAAAACCTGCCGCAGGCAATTGGTCGGGGTGGGCAAAATATCCGTCTGGCATCTGAATTGACCGGCTGGAAGCTGAATGTAATGACCCTTGAAGAGGCAGAAGAGAAGGGTGTTGATGAAGCAAAAGAAACACTGCAGGTTTTTGTCGACAAACTGGATGTGGATGAAGATGTTGCCATGATCCTGGTGCAGGAGGGTTTCACTAATATTGAAGAAATCGCCTACGTACCGGAATCTGAAATGCTCGCCATCGATGAGTTTGATGAAGATATTGTTGAAGAACTGAGAGGTCGCGCACGGGATGCACTGCTAACTCAGTTAATCGCACAGGAAGAAAACCTGGAAGATAACCAGCCAGCTGAAGATCTGTTAAGCCTTGAGGGCATGACCAAAGGACTCGCATATCGCCTGGCAGCAATAGGCATCATCACCCAGGAAGATCTGGCCGAGTGTGCTACAGATGAACTTGAAGATGTTCCAGAACTGGATGAAGAGACTGCAGCGGCCTTGATTATGAAAGCACGCGCACCATGGTTTGAGGGCGAGGATTAATTCAGTAAATTCTGGATTAACGGTCGGGAGAACAAAAAATGTCACAAATTACAGTAGCTCAACTTGCCGAAGTACTCGGTGTGAGTGCAGAAAAATTATTAGAGCAGTTTAAAGAAGCAGGGATTGAAGCCGAAGGTGCTGATTCCACGGTTTCCAATGACAGTAAACGAATACTGCTGACCTGGTTGCGCTCGTCGCATGGCAAGCAGGAACGTGAAGTTAAAGCGCCGCGCAAGGTTACCTTGAAGCGCAAGTCATTTTCGGAGCTTAAAGTTTCCGGTAGTGGACCTAGGGCGAGTACACGCACGGTTAATGTTGAAGTCCGCAAAAAACGCACTTATGTGAAGCGTACTGACATGGAAGCTGCCCAGGGAAGCAATGCTGAACGTGATGCAGCCCTGAAGGCGTTGGAAGAATCACGTTTAAGACGGGAAGAACAAGATAAAGTTTCCCGGGAGGCTGAAGAAGCCCGGCTTGCTGTCAGGAAAGCGGAACAGGATGCAGTTGATGCTGAAGCGGCTGCACGCAAGTCGGAACAGGATGCAGTTGATGCTGAAGCGGCTGCACGTAAATCTGAAGAAGACGCAGCCGAAGAAAAAGTTCGTACGGAAGCTGATGCGAAGGTCCAGGAAGAAACAGAAAAAGTGACAGCTGAAGAACGTCGCCATCAGGATGCGCGTGAAAACCGGGAACGAGAAGAACGCCGGCGCGCACTTAAAGGTGAAAAAGCACCGGGTGGGGTAAAACCGAAAACCACCTATGGGCGTAAGCAGATTCATGTGGCTCGTGGCGCCTCAGCCCGGAAGAAACCGCATTCAGCGCGCCGTCCAGCAGCTGCTGCATCAGGTGAACATGCTTTTGTCCAGCCTACCGAAGAGATTATTTATGATGTAGCCATACCAGAATCTATAACGGTATCAGACTTGGCTAAAGAAATGGCGGTCAAGGCAACCGAAGTGATTAAAGTGCTGATGGGCATGGGTGCCATGGTAACCATCAATCAGTCACTGGATCAGGATACTGCAACCCTGGTGGTGGAAGAGATGGGGCACAACGCACATCCGGAAGAAGCGCAGGATGTTGAAAAAGAAGTCCTTGGAGATGATGTTGAGGCAATTGGCGATGATGTAGTTCGCCCGCCGGTTGTCACTATTATGGGCCACGTTGATCACGGCAAAACATCGCTGCTAGATTATATTCGCAAGACCCATGTAACTGAAGGTGAAGCAGGCGGTATTACCCAGCATATTGGTGCCTACAGTGTAAGCACTGATAATGGCCAGATAACTTTCCTCGATACGCCGGGACATGCGGCGTTCACCTCAATGCGCGCGCGCGGTGCCCAGGCAACCGATATTGTTATCCTGGTGGTTGCAGCTGATGATGGCGTTATGCCACAAACCAAAGAGGCCATCCAGCATTCACGTGCCGCTGGTGTTCCGATTATTGTGGCAGTCAATAAAATTGATCGGGAAAATGCTGATCCGGAACGAGTCAAAAATGAACTGGCTACCGAGGAAGTTATCCCTGAAGACTGGGGCGGTGAAGAGCAGTTTATAAATGTATCTGCAATTACCGGTGAAGGTGTCGATTCCTTGCTGGATGCGATTACGTTACAGGCTGAACTGATGGAGCTTAAGGCCTGGCCGGAAAATCCTGCACGCGGACTGGTGGTTGAAGCCAGCCTGGATAAAGGTCGTGGTCCAGTATCTACCATCCTGGTTCAGGATGGCACCTTGAAGAAAGGCGATATGATCCTTGCAGGCACCAAATATGGTCGTGTACGCGCGATGTTTGATGAATCAGGCGCCACAGTTACCGAGGCCGGCCCTTCCATACCAGTCGCTGTACTTGGCCTCTCAGGCGTACCTGAAGCTGGCGACAATGTGCTAGTAGCGGCGAATGAAAGGCGTGCCCGTGAAGTTGCCCAGGAACGGCATGAATCAGAACGTGAACACCGCCTGGCAGCCCAGCAGGCAGCTAAATTGCAAAACCTGTTTGATAACATGGGTAAAGATGAGAAACTGGAAGTCAACGTGCTGGTTAAAGCCGATGTCCAGGGTAGTGTAGAAGCACTGAAAGACTCCCTGATCAAGATGTCGAATGATGATATCGAAGTTAAGGTTATATCCAGTGGGGTTGGTGGTATTACAGAATCCGATGCTACCCTGGCGCATGCCTCCCAGGCGATCCTTATCGGCTTTAATGTCCGTGCAGATGCCAAGGCACGAAAAATTATCGCTGACAGCGGTCTTGATTTGCGTTATTACAGCATTATTTATGATGCGATTGATGATGTTAAGCAGGCGCTGATTGGTACGCTGGGTACAGAAACCAAGGAACAGATCCTGGGTACAGCTGAGGTTAAAGATGTATTCCGCTCCTCACGTATGGGCCCAATTGCCGGCTGTATCGTTATCGAGGGTGTGGTGCGTCGCGCTAACCCGATCCGTGTATTGCGTGACAATGTGGTAATTTATGAGGGTGAACTCGAGTCATTACGTCGGCACAAAGACGATGTTGCCGAAGTTCAGGCAGGTACTGAGTGCGGTATTGGTGTGAAACAATACAATGATGTGCGCCCCGGTGACCACATTGAGTGTTTCGAACGAATTGAAGTACAGCGTACACTGGACGCCGCTGAGTAACGGAAAGGACTATGATGCCACGGGAATTTACCAGGTCGGAACGCGTAGCAGCACAGCTGCACCGTGAGATCGCGCAGATTATCCAGCAGGATGTCAAAAATCCGGATGTTGGTTTTGTCAGTGTTTCAGAAGTTGATGTTACCCGGGATATCTCTCTTGCCCGGGTTTACGTTACTGTTTTCGATTCAGAAGAAGCGGTTACATCAATTAAAGCACTGAACAAGGCAGCAGGTTTTATTCGTACACGTGTAGGTAACAAGATGCGCATGCGGCATGTGCCTGAATTGCGTTTTTTACATGATGCGTCGGTTGAAACCGGTGCAAAAGTCGATGCCTTGATTGCCAAAGCCCTACGTCAGGATGCCGACCATCCGGACTGGGATCCTGATACGCCAATGGACGATTCAGTCAGCGATAGCGACGGGGATTAATGGCTCGCCAGCGCCGCGGCAGGGATGTTCACGGCATCCTCCTACTGGATAAACCTGCCGGCATCAGTTCAAATCGAGCACTGCAGATCGCAAAGCGCCTGTTTCAGGCAAAAAAGGCCGGTCATACCGGCAGTCTTGATCCTTTTGCTACTGGCTTATTGCCGATTTGTTTTGGTGAGGCTACCAAGGTTTCAGCCTTTATGCTGGATTCAGATAAATGTTATCGTGCTACGGCAAAACTGGGTGAAGCCACAACGACCGCAGATTCTGAAGGTGAAGTTTGTGAAAATTTACCTGTTCCAGAATTAAGCGAGGCTGGGATAAATTCAGTTTTCGACGGATTTATTGGCTCACAAACACAAATCCCCCCCATGTATTCTGCACTTAAACAGGATGGTAAGAAACTCTATGAGTTGGCCCGCCAGGGGATCGAAGTAGAGCGTCCTGCGAGAAACCTGGTTATACACAAACTAAGTCTTTCAGGATGGCAGGCACCTGAACTAAATTTTGAGGTATGCAGTTCCAAGGGGACATATATACGTGTGCTTGCTGAAGACATCGCCAAAAAATTAGGCAGTTGTGCGCACCTGACAGCCCTGCGCCGAACCAGGGCAGGGGACTTCCATGTTAAGGGGGCAATAACCCTTGAGCAGCTTGAGTTGCTTGCCTTAGCAGAAAATCCAATAGAAAGCCTGAATGAATTACTGTTTCCCGTAGATGCTGCACTACAAGACTTTCCAGTGCTTATATTGAGCCAGTTACAGGCTATTGAAATCCAGCATGGGCGTCCGCTGGACATTGGAGACCTGGATGTTTCTAATGTTCCAGCTACTGATCTGTTCAGAATGTATGCCAAAGGTTCCGAGGAAAAAACCTATTTGTTGGGTATGGCAAAACTGGAAGATCAGAAACTAAAATCTGTACGCTTATTTCCCGGTTTAGTCCCATAAGGCCTAAGCCGTAGTATTGAGGTCATAAAAAAACCCCGTAAACCTGTCAGGTTTACGGGGTTGTGTTTCGATAAAGTTAAACTTAGAAGCGTTTACCGATATTCAGGCTGTAGACAATTGGATCAATATTCACATGACCAATAGATAAACCGTCTAACTTAGCTTTGGTGGAGAGATCAATATAACGAATGCTGCCGTTAATTAACCAGTTGTTAGATAGGTTGAAGTCAACACCAGCCTGTAATGCCAGGCCAAATGAATCACCGAGGCTCAAGCGTGTTCCATCCAGGGCACCCTGCGTTTTTTCATCCCAGAAAAATGTATAGTTAAGTCCTGCACCAAGATAAGGATCAAATTTGGCTTCAGGCATAAAGTGGTAGTTAAGGCTAACAGTTGGTGGTAAATGCTGGGTTGAGCCTACTTTAGGGCCGCCAACCAGTTTAATATCATGCTCAAAAGGCCATGCTGCCAGGACTTCCAGTTCGATATGCTGTGTCATCATTCTACCCAGGGTAAAGGTAAACGAAGTGGCATCCTCAACCGAAACAATCGGATGGTTGTTTGAATCTGGGGCAACAACGGAAAAACCAGCACGAACGATCCAGTCAGTTTCTGCAACAGCAAGACCAGAAGCTAAAAGTAAGCTACCGGCAAGAAGGGTTTTAGTGAATTTCATTTTCCAAATACTCCTGATTTAATAGATTTCCCAGTTATTTTAATTATTAATTAATAAAAATCATCTGACATGGATCACTTAATACTAACAGTGTGTAATTTAGTGGGAACTTAAACTGAACTAAATAACCATGAGTTATCGTGTTATTGACTTATTTGCATAGCCACCTGTGAATCATGTGAATTTCCCACATTCGAGCTAGCTTTGAGCTCCTGAACTTCTCGATAATCTCCTTGATTTTCCCCTTGTCCGTCTACAATGGGTGAGAATCGTGTTGGGAAAAGTTTAGTATTAGTTTTTACCCATATCACAGCCCTTGAATTTCGGTTTCAGGATGAGCTAAGCATACTTTTTTCAAGTCCCCCAGAGCCAGATTCAACATGAGTCGTTGCGATAGACTTGCATTTATGCCTAAAAGTGGTATTATTACAACCACCTTGGAATAACTAGTTAAAGTAATGACAAGGTCGCAGGGCGTGAAAACGGATACATCACTCCAAAAGCCTGCCTCTCCTCGCCTATTGGGGAGAGGCTTTTTTTTGCCTGAATATTCTGCTGTATTGAGTGTGAAGACTATTGATACTGGTGATTCCTGGCTAATTCATCAATCCTAAAACTACGCTTCCAGTAACAATGATAAACTTGTCATATAGCTAGTCAGATGTCCTGATAAATAAATTACCTGAATTTCATATGCCAGAAACAAAATCTAATTTGCTTACTGTGTTGTGTAAAAACAACAGCGATCCCCAAGCACCGAGCTTAGTGGAGCTCTTTAAAACGGATCCTCGGAGGTTTAAGCATTACTCTACTCAGCGGAAACAGTTGATGTTTGACTATTCCCGAACCGGCTTCGATCAGCAGCGCTTAGATAGCCTGATTCAATTGGCCCTGGATTCCGGGTTGGATGAGTGGCGCAGGCGTTTGTTTGATGGTGAAGAAGTTAATCCCAGTGAAGGCATGTCAGCGGATCACACCCTGTTGCGGGTCAGAAGACCGGAAGACAGTCCTAATGCCCTGGGTAGTGAAATACAAAGCCAGAGAAAGGCAATGATGGCGCTGGGATCTGCCCTCAATCAGGGTGTTATGCCAGGCTACGCGGGCGTAATAACCGATGTCATCCATGTCGGCATCGGAGGTTCTGTATTGGGCCCGCAGCTGATACTTGAGGCCCTTCATAATATTGATGCTGGTAGTGTCCAGGTACATTTTCTGTCCTCAGCCGACGGTTGGCGGGTATCCGCGTTAATGCGGGAGCTGAATCCAGAAACAACGGCAGTTGTGGTTGTCAGTAAAAGTTTTTCTACTCGTGAAATTCGGTTAAACCTGCAACGTTTACGTACATGGCTGTCTGTGTCCCGTCCGGGTATTGCGCCTGAAGATCAGATGATCGCGATTACTTCTCAAAACGCACGTGCCTTAGCCGCCGGTTTTCGTAAAGAAAACACCTTGCTGTTCCCAGAGAGTATTGGTGGGCGCTACTCACTCTGGTCCGCTGTTGGTTTACCTATCGTGATCCGTTACGGGGATACGATTTACCTGGATCTATTGGCTGGGGCCGAGCGAATGGACCAGCACTTTGCAGATACACCTGCTACCGCAAACCTGCCCGTTTTGGCTGCACTGATTACTATATGGCATCGAAATATCTGCGGTTACCCCGCTGTGGCGATTATACCTTATGACACACGTCTGCGCCTGCTGCCGTCATGGTTACAACAGCTTGATATGGAATCGGCAGGGAAATCCGTTGACAGGTATGGCCAACCGCTGGAATACCAGACATCTCCTGTCATCTTTGGCGGCCTGGGTACTGATGTCCAGCATGCCTTTTTCCAGGCCCTTTACCAGGGTACGGATACCATACCAGTTGAGTTTATTGGAGTTGTTAACAATGATTCAAACGACCCTCAGAATAACCGGCACGTTCGCTTTCAGTTGGCAAACCTGATCGGCCAGGCTAATGCCCTGGCATTCGCATCCCAGTCACAAACTGGAGTAAGTTCAGGGTCGGGGTCTAGCCTGCACCGCCAGTTCAGTGGTAATCGTCCCAGTACAGTGATGCTGCTGGAAACTCTTGATGCCGGCACTTTAGGCGAGCTGCTGGCATTTTATGAACATCGGGTTTTTGTTCAAAGTGTGGTCTGGGGAAATAATCCCTTTGATCAATATGGAGTGGAGTTTGGAAAAGAGTTGTCAACACAGGTAGGGGAATTTCTTGAGGCAGCAACATCTGCCGGGGACGCTGACAACTTAAATGAAGGGGATTCGCTGTTGGACTGGGTGGTTACAAAACTCAGGAAAAAATAAGTTCGGTACTATCAGTGATAGGCGATAGATTCACCGCAGTCTAAAACTCTTGATGACTGGGTTATATCTATTTTTAATAATCTGGTTTGGGAAAGAATCAACGCCCGGTGCAGGTCTTCCAGACCAGCTTTTTCCATGACATTCTCTGTTTGCCGAAGAGTATCACGTAAGAAAGTAACTTCAGCAGCCATCAGGCTTAACTCTGTATTCATCTACTATCTCCTTTTGAGCCATTCCCTGTGATTGCAATTCCGGTAATACTACTGTTTAGTAATACTTTAGCTCGATTAAACAATTGCTTCTGGTTGTATATCAAATTATTAAAATGCAATTAGTATGCCAGTCTACAAAGATGCTTTAATTAATTGATAATACAAATGCTATCTACTTATTTTGTTGATTGAGTTATTTTAATTTGCATCACTTATAGTCAAAAACTGACATTAATTGTCAGCTGCCATAATGATAAGAATGTGGTTTAATAGTTATAATTAGCATCAATATTATTTTAGTGGCAGACTTTATCCGGCTTACAGCCGTTTAGCAGACTATAAGGATTAAAAATATTTTTTTAGTGATCCGAGAATTGTACGGCTCAGGGCGCGACCCAAACTGGAACCCATGGTACTCAGTGTTTTATCCCTGAATTTTTCCAGTTCACTTTTTTTCTTGCGGCCCCTGGGTTTGCTTCTAACCTTTTCTTGTTTGATCCGTTCTTTTTCTGCAGCTTCTGCATTGGCCAGCTTCTCGGCAATTCGGGTTTTTTCTTCTACTCGTTTATGCAGTATTTCAAAAGCAGATTCACGATCTGCAGGTTTATTGTATTTAGTTCCCATACCGCTACGTGAAAGTACTGCGGCTCGCTCTTTCTTTGTGGCCGGACCAATACGCGATTCCGGCGGTACAATGAGACAGGCATCGACAATACCAGGTATGCCACCCTCTTCAAGCATGGAAACCAGTCCTTCACCAACTCCCAGGGTGGTGATTACCTTCTGTACGTCCAGTTTTGGGTTGGGGCGGAAGGTTGAGGCGGCCGCTTTAACCGCTTTTTGTTCCCGGGGAGTATAGGCACGCAAGGCGTGCTGGATACGATTACCCAGTTGTGAAGATACGCTATCAGGGACATCCAGGGGGTTTTGGGTGATAAAGTAAACACCAACACCCTTGGAGCGAATCAGGCGGACGACCTGGATAACCTTTTCCAGTAATGCTTTTGGTGCGGTATTGAAAAGAACATGGGCTTCATCGAAGAAAAACACCAGTCGTGGTTTTTCCGGATCACCTACTTCAGGCAACTCTTCAAACAGTTCTGAAAGCAACCATAACAGGAAGGTGGAATAGAGCCTGGGTTTGGAGATTAATTTGTCCGCTGAGAGGATATTAATTACACCCTTGCCACTCAGGTCCTGGCGCAGGATATCTGTCAACTCGAGTGCAGGTTCACCAAAAAAATCCTCAGCACCCTGTTGTTCAAGAACCAGCAGGCGGCGTTGTATTGCACCTACCGAGGCTGGTGTTACCCGGCCGTACTGTGCTGAGATCAGTTTGGCGTTATCAGACAGGTAACGCAATATTTCTCGTAAATCCTTAAAATCGAGCAGTAGCAGACCTTCTTCATCGGCCATTTTGAAAGCTACATTGAGCACGCCTTCCTGGGTTTCATTAAGCTCCATCATGCTGGTCAGTAATAATGGGCCCATATCGGATACAGTAGCCCGTATAGGATGCCCGGATTTACCAAACACATCCCACAACACCACGGGATAAGCCTGGCTGCGGTAGTCTTCAATACCGATTTTCTCAATCCGTTCGGTAATTTTCCGGTGGGGGCCGGCGGCCTGGGAAAGGCCTGAAAGATCACCTTTAACATCTGCCATGAAAACCGGGACTCCGATTTTTGAGAATCCTTCAGCCAGAATCTGTAAAGTGACAGTTTTTCCGGTTCCGGTTGCCCCGGTAATCAGGCCATGGCGATTGGCATATCTGGGTAGCAGGATTTTCTGCAATTCACCTTTGCCAACTAATAAGTTTTGGATATTTGTCATTCTGGTTCCAGATTCAATAATTATTTAATCTATATTACAACAAGCGAAGGCGGGCAGGGTTTATGTAAAATTACTTTGCGGTTTCGGCTTAATTCACGTATAAATACACACCCATTAGACAGGGCAGAGGGTATTACAAAAATGAAAAAGTTAATTAAATTCGCATTTGTGGCTGTTTTAGCCATTTCATTGGCAGCTTGCCAGAATGATGATGCTGAAAAAGCCAAAGCTGATATGAAACAGGCAGCTGAAAGTGCCAAACAAGCAGCAGGTCATGCTGTTGATGCAGTAGAGACTGCGGCTTCTGATATCGTTGATGCAACCGTAAAAACAGCAGATGATGCGGTACAAGCTGCTGGTGAAGCCTACGATTCAGCCAGTGAAGCGGTTAGTGATGCAGTTGATGCAACCAGTGAAGCAATTGATGTTGCTGGTGTAGCAGCTGCTGATGCTTACAACTCAGCCAGTGAAACGGCTGCTGATGCAATTGACGCTGCCGAAACTACAGCTAGTGACGCAGCTGACGCTACCGGAGCTGCGGTTAGTGATGTGGTCGAAGCTGCCGAAGAAGAAGCCGAAAAAATAATTTCGGGTAGTGATAACGGCTAAAACCAATTGAATCCTGGTTAAACGGCGACTTAGGTCGCCGTTTTTTATTGTGATGTTGCATATGTTGCAGTAACTCAGCAGACTGCAATCGTCTCTGAATGGTATGATTCCCACTTATAAATTAACGATTATTCAGGAACAGAATGAAGCACGAATACAACCCCCAGCAATTGGAGCTGGAAGTCCAGCAGCAGTGGACACAAAGTAGGGCATTTGAAGTCAGGGAGGACCCCAGTCGTGAGAAATTCTATTGCCTTTCCATGCTGCCATATCCCAGTGGGGCACTGCATATGGGGCATGTGCGTAACTACACTATTGGTGATGTAATCAGCCGATACCAGCGTATGCTGGGTAAAAATGTCCTCCAGCCTATGGGTTGGGATGCTTTTGGGTTGCCGGCTGAAAATGCTGCCCTCAAACATCAGACAGCCCCTGCCAACTGGACTTACAAAAATATTGACTATATGCGTCAGCAGTTGCAACGCCTCGGTTTTGCCTACGACTGGTCGCGTGAGTTCACCACCTGTAAACCAGACTATTACCGTTGGGAACAGCAGATGTTTGTGCGCCTGCTGAAAAAAGGCCTGGTTTATCGCAAAAACTCGGTGGTGAACTGGGATCCGATTGATCAAACTGTACTGGCGAATGAGCAGGTTATTGACGGCCGTGGCTGGCGCTCAGGTGCGCTGGTGGAAAAGAAAGCAATCCCTCAATGGTTCTTGAAAATTACCAACTATGCTGAAGAACTGCTAACCGGACTGGATGACCTTGAGCAATGGCCAGATGCAGTTAAAACCATGCAACGCAACTGGATCGGTCGCTCAGAAGGCGCTGATTTCAGCATGCCGGTTTGTGATGCAACTGGCAGCTTGCGCGAGGATAACGCAGAAATCAGTGTGTTTACTACCCGCCCGGACACGGCCTTTGGTATGACTTATGCTGTGTTGGCACCTGAGCATTCCCTGGTCATGCAGGTTACTACAGCAGACCAGTTGGAGGCCGTAAGCGAATTCGTTCGACATGCAGCAGAGCTGGATGATGCCGAGCGTACCGGTGAAGGTGAAACCGGCAAGGGCAGCCAGCAAACCAAAGAAGGCCAGTTTACCGGTGCCTATGTACTTAATCCATTTACCCAGAAACCTGTGCCCCTGTATATTGCCAATTACGTGCTGATGGGTTATGGCAGCGGTGCCATTATGGCGGTTCCGGGTCAGGACCAGCGTGACTGGGATTTCGCCAAAGCCCATGACCTGCCTATTATTCGTACGGTTCAGCCGGACGACAATTTTGAGGGTGAAGCCTGGACGGGTGATGGTCCGGCGATAAACAGCGACTGGCTGAATGGACTGGCTGTGGATGACGCCAGGCAACGTGCAACCGAATGGCTGGTAAGCCAGTCCCTCGGGCAACACAAGGTGAATTATCGTCTGCATGACTGGGGTGTATCGCGCCAGCGCTATTGGGGTTGCCCCATTCCGATTATCTATTGTCCCAAATGTGATGCAGTTCCGGTACCGGAAGACCAGCTGCCGGTAGTACTGCCGGAGGATGTCAAATTCATGGGGGTGCAATCACCGATCAAGGAAGACCCTGAATGGCGGAAGACTACCTGTCCTGAATGCGGCGGTCCGGCTGAGCGGGAAACAGATACCTTTGATACGTTCATGGAATCATCCTGGTATTACGCCCGCTACTGTTCACCGAATGCCGATGACCAGCTGGATGAACGGGCAAATTACTGGTTGCCAGTAGACCAGTATATTGGTGGTATTGAACATGCCATCATGCACCTGCTGTACTTCCGTTTCTATCATAAGCTGCTGCGGGATGCGGGGTACCTGAACTCGGATGAACCGGCAACCCGGTTGTTATGCCAGGGTATGGTGGTGGCGGAAACCTTCTATCGTGACAATGCCGATGGCAGTCGCCATTGGTATAACCCGGCGGAAGTCGAGGTTGAAAAGGATG
Organism: Pseudomonadota bacterium; assembly: GCA_015222805.1. Classification (GTDB taxonomy): domain Bacteria; phylum Pseudomonadota; class Gammaproteobacteria; order Xanthomonadales; family SZUA-36; genus SZUA-51. Next base: position 34,003 of record JADFVZ010000059.1, on the reverse strand, counting down.
AAAAGGGCAAGATAACAGGCGCTACTTTGATCACCGACCAGCAGCCTGTTGTTGTTGGTGCAATTGAAAAGATGTCCAAATCAAAGAACAATGGAGTCGATCCACAATCAATGATGGATCGCTTTGGAGCAGATACAGTACGCCTGTTCTCGGTATTTGCATCACCTCCTGACCAATCACTGGAATGGCTGGAAAGTGGGGTTGAAGGTGCCAGTCGCTTTTTGCGCAGGGTCTGGAAGATTGTCCAGCAACATCTGGAAATTCAGGATGTTCCATTGGAGATCAATTTCACTGCGGCTGAACTGACGAAAGAACAGAAAGACATGCGTCGGAATACGCATAAAACCATTAGCAAGGTAGGTGACGATCTGGGTCGCCGGCAGACGTTAAATACAGCTATCGCTGCCTGCATGGAACTGGCAAACGAAATCCAGCGTTTTAAAGGTGATGATAAAACTACAGTAATGGTTCGGCATGAAGCTATTCTTGCACTGGTTCAGCTACTTTCTCCCATCAGCCCGCATATATGCCAGCAATTATGGCAACAACTGGGCTCTGAGGAACCGCTGCACGATCGCTGCTGGCCTGAGGTTGATGAATCAGCGCTGCAACAGGATGAAATAACGCTGGTTGTACAGGTCAATGGTAAAGTACGTTCACGCCTGATGGTCGCCGTTGACATTGAAAGTGATGCGGTGAAAGCATTAGCGCTTACGGATGCTAACGTGATGCGCTTTACGGCAGATAAACAAATCCGTAAAGTTATTTATGTACCCGGCAGGCTGGTAAATATTGTTGCTAATTAAAATTTACGGTGCCTCGTTAGCCCGGGTATGTTGATATTATGAAAATAAGAATGCTTAAAATTAGACTTTTGATTTTGTCAGGACTGGCAATTCTGGTTTTGACTGCCTGTGGTTTTCAGTTGCGAGGTGATTATCAGCTTGCAGAGCGTTTAGGGAAGACGGATTTACAACTGGTCGATGAATACACCCATTTTAGTCGCAAGCTGATACGCAGTCTTGAGCGTGCAGGTGTGGAGCTTGTTACCGCAGAAGCGGCTGATAGTATTATTGTGGTTTCGAAGTCAGCGTTGACGAGGGAGGTCCTCAGTATTGGTAATGATGCAAGGGTCAGGGAGTTCCGCCTACGGCTCGAGCTTGAGTTCAGTGTGCTTGAAGGTGGGCAGGACGAAAGTGGGGAAGATCCCGGGATTCGTCTTCGCAGTCAGTTGCTGCAACAGCAGCGCGATTTGCGTTTCGATGACGGCAGGGTATTGGCAACATCACGTGAAGCAGAGTTTTTAGAAGAAGATATGAGTGATGCCCTGGTGCGTTTGTTCATGCAGCGCCTAAGTCAGCTTGAGCCACTGTAACAATGCAGATCAGGTCAGATCAGCTGCAAAGTCATCTTAGTCAAAAACTGGCATCTGTCTATCTGGTAGCCGGAGATGAAGAACTGCTGGTTCAGGAAGCAGCTGATGCGATTAGAGAGCAGGCGCGCAAGGCCGGATTCCTTGAGCGGGATATTCTCACTGTGGAGCGTGGTTTCAAATGGGACAGGCTAGCTGAGTCCGGTGAGTCCATGTCACTGTTTGCAGAAAAGAAAATTATTGACCTGCGTATTCCGACCGGCAAACCTGGCAGGGATGGCGGCAAAGCCCTGACACAGTGGTGCGAGAACCCGGCCACAGATAACCTGCTGTTGGTCAGTTGCCCGAAATGGGATGCTAGCGCACGCAAGTCTAAATGGGTGCAAACCCTGGCTAAAACAGGTGTTTCTGTGGAAATTTGGCCTGTCAGGCCACAGGAATTGCCACGCTGGCTCGCACAGCGCATGCAGGGGCTGGGGCTGCAGCCGGAAAATGGTGTAGTTGAATTACTAGCTGAAAGACTCGAAGGTAACCTGCTGGCGGCAGCCCAGGAAGTCCATAAGCTCTGGCTGCTGAAAGGTGCAGCTACAATCAGTCTGGAAGAGATCAAAGCCTGGGTGGTGGACAGTGCCCGATTTGATGTGTACAGGTTAATTGAATGCGGCCTCAACGGACAGGGCGGTCAGGCCTGTCGAATTATCAGCTCACTAAAATCTGTGAACTCACCGCCGCCCCTGCTGGTCGGTGCACTGGTTCGTGAGACCAATAATCTTTACAGCCTGCGGCAGGTAATCGACAGGGGACAGTCACTGGATAGCGCTTTCAGCCAGATGCGTATCTGGCGTGCACGCCAGGCACCCATCCAGGCAGCCCTGCGCCGGCTAGACCAGACCGCACTGGCTGCAATGTTGCAACAGTTGCAATTACTTGATCGTTTGTCCAAAGGCCAGATTTATGGACGCGGTCTGGATGACTTCTGGATCGAGCTGGATCTGTTTTTCGTGGCTATGAGCCGTCCGGCGGTAAATCGAGCGGCATGAACACAAGACCTGCTATTGGCCTTTTCGGTGGTACCTTTGACCCCGTTCATTTTGGTCATCTGCGGGCTGCATCTGAAGCCAAGGAGAAACTCGGCCTGGAAGATTTTCGTCTGCTTCCTGTCGGTAAACCCGCACACCGCAGCCAGACCTATGCCACTGCGGAACATCGTCTGGCTATGCTCCGCCTGGCGGTTGCCGAACACCCTGATATCAGCGTTGACAGTCGTGAGGTCCGACGTTCCGGTGTGTCCTATATGGTCGATACCCTGGCTGAAATACGTATAGAATCCGGGGTGGAAACTGCAATTATTTTGATTGTGGGACAGGATGCGGCCCATGGCCTTACCAGTTGGTGTCGATGGAAAGAATTGTTTGACTATGCCCACCTAGTGGTTATGACTCGTCCTGAATCACCGGATAATTTTCCGCATGAGCTCGAAGACTTCGTCAGAGAGCGCAGGGCAGGGCAGGTAACCGACCTGTACCAATCACCAGCCGGTTTGCTGCTCGACCTGGAAGTCACCCAGCTGGCTATTTCATCTACTGCTATACGTGGCGATGTCGCCGCTGCCCGCTCACCACGCTTCCTGTTGCCGGATAGAATCCTTGGTTATATCGGCTTCCATAGCCTTTACCGTCAAAACCCTTTACCGCCAAAACAAAAATAAAGTGGATCTGGCTTATCTCACTGATGTACTCGTCCTCCTTGCTGCCGCAGTAATTGCTGTACCGCTTGCCCGCTTATCCGGTTTAGGAACGGTTCCCGGTTTCCTGCTGGCTGGTGTTGTCATTGGCCCATCTGTATTTGGCCTGATTGATAACAGTTCGGAAATTGCACACCTGGCAGAATTTGGGGTTGTATTGCTGTTATTTGTCATTGGGATAGAACTAAAACCCTCCAGGCTGTGGGCAATGCGGCGGATGGTCTTCGGCCTGGGTGCCTTGCAGGTGCTTATCACCGGCGCTGCCATAACAGCGCTGGCATATTGTGTATTCGGAATTGATATTCGTGCGGCCATCCTGATCGGTCCGGCCATGGCGCTCTCCTCGACCGCGTTTGTGCTACAGCTATTGCAGGATCAGAAAATGCTGGGCTCCAGCTACGGCCAGTCATCGGTTGCCATATTGTTATTCCAGGATCTCGCAGTTGTACCATTGCTGGCCTTGGTCACCTTGCTCTCAGCTACGGATATGAGTGTCGAAAAGGATCTTGGGCTGGCTTTGATTGAAGCGCTGGTGATTCTTGCCCTGATTATTATTGGGGGTCGCTACCTGTTGCAGCCGATACTCCAGCGGGTTGCCCGCTATGGCTCATCTGAGGTATTTACCGCTTCAGCCATGCTGCTGGTCCTGGGTGTGGCGGCATTAATGGCCCATATTGGCCTGTCCATGGCTATGGGTGCCTTTGTCGCCGGCCTGCTGGTTGCTGATTCTGAATTCCGTCATCAGATTATGGCTGAGATCCAGCCCTTCCGGGGTTTATTGCTGGGACTGTTTTTTATGTCCATGGGCATGTCCCTGCAATTGTCACAGCTGTTTGTGCAGCCACTGCTTTTCATGGCATTAGTCGCAGGCTTGTTATTCCTGAAAGCGGCCTTGTTATGGCCGTTAACCCTGCTCTTTGGACACCGGGGCGGGATTGCTAAAGCGATTGCCCTGTTGCTGGCACAAAGCGGTGAATTCGCCCTGGTGCTGTTTGCGGTGGCCTTTCAGGTCGAGTTGCTGGAGCAGGTCCTGTTTCAGCAGCTGTTGGTGATTGTCATCCTCAGCATGCTGGCCACACCACCGCTTGCCGCTTTAGCTTATCGCCTGGCCACCGCGCGTGGTTCTAAGGCCGAAGGCGAGACTATTGAGCCTACGGTAATACTATCGGCAATGGTGGTGATTGTCGGTTTTGGCCGGGTTGGCCGCCGGGTTGGACAGATACTTGAAAGCCGGGGCCTTGAGTACGTTGCTGTTGATTGTGACACCGCTATTTTGAAGCAGGCACGTGCTGCCGGCAGGTCGGTTTTCTACGGGGATGCCCGTCAGCCGGATGTCCTCAAGAGCCTGGGTGTTGGCGAAGCCGGCCTAGTGGTTGTTACTGTTGATGATTTGAAGGCTACCGAGCAGATTGTGACCTCCCTGCACCGAACTTTTCCGAAACTGGAAATCCTTGCTCGCGGGCACAATCTGGAACATTGCAAACACTTGCAGCGCGAAGGTGCCTGGCTTGTGGTTTCAGAAAACCTTGAAGCCAGTATCGCCCTTGCAGATGCAGCCATGAATCGACTGTTGAGCGGGCAAGCTGAAAATGCGGCAGCAATTGAGCGTTTTAGGGATACTTATTATTCACAGGTCAGGGCTGAAAAAAACATTGAACCCTGACCGCTAGCGGGTTTTGAAATTTATTTTTTATTTTGTGACTTATGTCAGCGAAAAAAATCGCCATACTAGTAGCATTACCATTCCGCTAATAGAATCAGTTAACCGGTAACTTGCCTTGATGGCAAGGACAATATGTGATTTATGCAACAAATTCTTCAGTTAAGGCAATTCCCAGTTTCTATAATCCGGTATGGGTTGCTAGCCAGCATCCTGATCCTTTTAGCTACGTTCAATGCAAGCGCAGAAACAGCCCCTGTGGAGCGCCCGGAAATGCAGGCATTCGAGCTGCAAGCTGCCCCGGTTCTGGATGGCGAGGTACTCGATGATTCGGCCTGGCAAGGTCTTGTTCCAGCCACTGGATTCTGGCAGGTCCAGCCGAATGAAGGTGCTGCTGCAACCCAGAAAACTGAGGTATTTATTGGTTTCCTGGATGATGCATTGTATATCGGCCTGATCGCCTACGATGATAATCCCGATGGGATTATCGTTACTGACAGCCGGCGTGACTCAAGCCTCGATGAAACTGATAGTTTCCGGGTTATTATCGACGGATTGCTGGACCGGCAAAACGGGTATATCTTTGGAACCAATCCCGCCGGGCTGGAATATGATGCCCAGGTCGTAAAAGAAGGGGTTAACGGTGGCTACAACCTCAACTGGGATGCCAGTTGGAGTGTACAGACCCGTATATCCGAGATCGGCTGGACCGCTGAAATGAAGATACCCTTCAAATCATTGCGCTACAAAAAAGGTGACAAGCAGGTATGGGGGATTAACTTCCAGCGTAATATACGCCGTAATAACGAGGTTGCTTACTGGGCGCCGTTGTCGCGCCAGTGGGGCCTGAGTAAGATATCTGAAGCCGGCAGTTTAGAAAGTATCAGTCCGCCGGCGCAGCGCAACCTGACCATTACCCCGTATGTGCTGGCAAAAGCCCGCCGTGGTGGTGAACTGAATGGAACCGAGTCCGACCAGGAATTTGGTTTTGACCTCAAGTATTCACTTACACCCAGCCTTACCCTTGACGCCACCTACAATACAGATTTCGCCCAGGTTGAAGCAGATGAGCAGCAGATTAACCTCGACCGCTTTAATCTGTTTTTTCCGGAAAAACGCCCTTTCTTCCTCGAAAATGCCGGGCAGTTCAAGGTGGGCAACAGCCAGGAAGTAGAGCTGTTTTTCAGTCGCCGTATCGGTATTGGCGGCGACGGTGAGTTAATACCCATTGAGGGTGGGCTGCGGGTATCCGGGAAAATGGGCAGTAATACCAATGTCGGCTTCCTCTATATGGGGGCTGATGAGGTTGAGAATGCCACTTCCGGCAATCAGTTTAGCGTTGCCCGGGTGAATCAGGAACTGGCAAACCGGTCTTCTATCGGGGCAATATTTATTAACCGTAATGGCGATGGTTCCGAACTGGTATCGGCCGCCGATGACAAGAATACCACTTATGGTATTGATGGCCGCTGGGGTATTGGCGAATTCACATTGCTTGAGGCCTGGGCAGCAATGACAGATACGCCCGGACTTGATGGCGATGATCACGCCTATTCCCTGCAGGGCAGCTATGATTCCGCGAAATGGGCACATAGCATTGAGTACACCGAGGTTGGTGGAAACTTTAATCCGGAAGTCGGGTTTTTGAGTCGCTCTGAATACCGAAAATTTTCTGCATTCAGTATGCGCCGCATCCGCCCGGATGATCTTTGGGGCCTGCTTGAAATCCGTCCGCATGCCAGCTATCGGGGGTATTGGGATTTTGACGATTTCCAGGAAACCGGATTTCTGCATACCGATATTCACTGGGAGTGGAAAAACGGCTATGAATTCCATACCGGATTTAATATGACCCATGATGGGATTAAAGATCCCTTTGAAATAATTGACGGAGTAGTGGTTGAAGCCGGATCTTATGATCACTCCGAAGTGCAGTTCTATTTTACTACCGACCGCTCCGCACCCCTGTCGTTTAATGCCCGCACCACCATTGGCGGCAGGTTCGGCGGTGATCGATTCAGTTTTTCGCCCGGTATTGATTATCGTATAGGGGATAAATTCAGCTCAAGTTTATCGCTTAACTATAATGATTTTGACCTTCCCGGCGGACAGTTTTCAGTGCTGCTCAGCCAGCTCAGGCTATCCTATTCATTCACCCCAAAAATCCTGCTACAGGCATTGGTTCAGTACAATGATGAGAGTGAAGTCTTCGGTACCAACCTGCGTTTCTCCTGGCTGCGTACAGCCAATACCGGCTTCTACCTGGTCTACAATGAAATCGATGAACGTGTCGATGGCGCACTGCCAAAAGGCAGGGAGCTGATTATTAAGTACAGCTATCTGTTTGACATTTAATCTGCAGCAGTGGAAGGCTCAATTGCTGCGGTATTTTCCGCGTTTGCTCAAAAAGGGTTTTTCAATCCAGCGATAAGTGAATGCGGATACTAACAGGGTCAGCGGTAAGGCAATTAATATCGTGTTTGCCAGTGCATTCCACATGGGTGCCGGGCTGATACTCAGCAGCCACTCCCGGGTAATTAATTCATTGATGATTAAATAATGAATCAGGTAGAGCGAGTAACTGATGGTGCCGATGGCTGCCAAACCCCTGGATAAAAATACAGGTGTGTGCCGGGCGACAGAACAATAACTGATGATCAGCAGGCCCCAGACCAGCCCTTCCCAGGTGGGCCAGATGAATTTCCAGCCACCATGGGAAACCCAACCGCCCAGGTGGTTATAGATGGTAAGGCTGGCTGTCAGTAAAACAACTGATGCCAGCATCATCCAGTCCCAGCCGCGACCGGGGTGGAAACGGGTTTTATAATAAACAGCTGCAAGCATCCCAATCAGGAATTGATCCAGGCGCCCCCAGATAGTCATATACGTAAACAGCTGCATATCCTGCCCCTGTAATAGCAAACCTAGGCGAAGCAGTACCATCAGGGAAATTAAAATCAGTAATGCAGGGATTCCGTAGCGGTTGAGCAGCCACAGCAACAGCGGAAACAGCAGGTAAAATTGCCACTCAATGGCGATAGCCCAGAACATCGCCGAGAAAGAGCCTAGTGACAGTGCCCCCGGATAATTGCCGAGAAAGAATATGGTTTTAAACAGTCCTGTCCAGTTGAAGTGATCCGGAAAAACGCTGAGACCCAAAATCAGCATAAACAGGAAAAGAGGGTAGGTGCGCAGGAAACGGTTACGGATAAAACCCCGATAAGAAATCTTGTGCCGGTAACAACCCAGGGTAAAAATAAAACCACTCAGGACCATAAAGAAAGCCACCGCAGTATGGCCTTCCAGCAGGAACGCCTGGATGGGATTTAGTTTTTGTGGCCATTCGCTAAAATCAAAAGGGGTGTTAAAACGGAATTTCCAGCCGAAAAGATGCAGCCCATGATAAAAAATAATCAGTAAAGCCGCATAGGCCCGGAGGTGATCAATTTCCGGCAGGTATTTAATATTGTTACTGCGCATAGACGTAGTATAGCGAAACTCATTCATTGAAATCAGGCTGTGGGCGATTCTGGCAATTTCCTGACGATTCGTTTCATCTGGATACTTTGCAGTGGTGCTGGCTGTATAATCCATCTGCATAACTAATCCGGTTTAATTTGTAACATGTCCCAGACTGCAATTCATGCTGACCTTCAGGTCTTAAAATTCGGCGGCACCTCAGTGGCCGGGGCTCAACAGTGGCAGTTTATTGCTGACCTCTGCCGGCAACGGCTGGATCAGGGGCAGCGGATATTACTGGTTTGTTCGGCAATCACCGGTTGTACCGATCTACTTGAATCTATGGTTGCTGCCAGCCGGAAACAAGATTCACTGACTATAAAAGAACTACTGGAAGCATTGCGGGACAGTCATCAACAACTGGCGGCTGAACTCGGTATTGATTTTTCCGTCGAGCTGGAACCGGCACTCGAACAATTACGAGCCTGGCTTGATGGTGATGTTTCAGCGGCTGTACACGCGAAAATACTTTCGCTTGGTGAGTTGCTGAGTACCCGCCTGGGTCATCACTGGCTACAGCAACAGTCATTACCTGTTCGCTGGCAAGCGGCAGTTGAGTTGTTGACCTGTCCGCAACCAGCTAAAGGTGACTGGCGGGGCTATTTACAAACAGATGCGGTGGCTGGCAAGGGGTGTACTGCTGATTTGTTTTCCCCTGAAACTCCCTTACTTATTACCCAGGGCTTTTTAGCCGGGTCAAGTACGGGTGATGTCTGCCTGCTGGGGCGTGGCGGTTCAGATATTTCAGCGATCTTAATGGCGGCAGGACTGGGTGCTGAAGGGGTTGAGATTTACTCCGATGTGCCCGGAGTCTTCAGTGCCAACCCGCATCTGTGTGACAGCGCACGTTTATTGTTGGGGCTGGACTATGCCGAAGCCCTTGAAATTGCTGCCGCCGGTGCCGGGGTTATTCACCCTCGGGCTATTCGTTGTGCCCAGGACCATGGGCTAAAAATCCGGATGCGCCAGACCGGATCGATTGATTTAATCGGCACCAGTATTTGTGAGTCGCAGCGTTCAGCACTTTCGAGTCAACCGGTAAAATCCATTAGTACACGGGAAAAAATGCTTGCCTTGCTGTTGGAAAACCGGGATCAGAATCGCCAGGTGGGCTTCCTGGCACAGGTCTTTGCCGTATTTACCGAACACGGTCTGGCAATAGAGCAGGTGGCAACTTCCGAGACGACCACGACGGTAAGCCTGCACCAGCCGGACAATCGCCTGGATGACGAACTGTTATCGCGTTTATCAACGGCATTAAGCCCGCTTTGCAAGCTGACGGTTTTGCCTCCAGCGACGGCATTAACGGTAGTCGGTCGGGGCATCCGCACCCGTCTTGAGGCGATTACTGCTGCCATGGGTGAGTTTAGCCAAAGCCGTTTACTGATGGTCTCGGTTTCAGCCAATGATATAGCCTGTACCCTGTTGGTACCGGAAGCAGACAGCCATGCTTATTTACTTGCCATGCACAAACAGCTGATTGAATCGGCAGTACCAGATCTAGCGGTATTCGGGCCACCCTGGACGGCCTTGCAGGCTGACAGGCAACAGCTGGCATATGATCCACGGGAAGCGGAAGTGTTTCATTTCAGCCGCTGTGAATTTGATCCGGAAACAGGTATTGCCAGGCTCGGTTATTATTTTGACGAGCAAGCTGAATTTATTGAAACAATCCACTTTCACAGCGGGACTAAGGGGGTGGTGTTTGCAGATGCCACTACCGAACAGGCATTTTTTAATGCCCTGCACATCCTCCATCTGATTGCCGGGGTGAGTTACTACAAAGCGGGAATACCCGCCCGGCTGGCGGTTGATACTTTGACTGAAGACACAGCGCTTGAAGGCTTTTTAGTTCATCTTTACCAACATGGCCTGGCAGAATTTGCGCATCGAAATTCGCTTGATTTAAAGCCGCGGCTCAATTTTGAATTTAATGGATTACTCCAGCTTGAAGCACAGCTGGTAGCCAGTACAACCAGTCAGGACCTGGTGGCCATGGGTGGTGGAAAAGACTCACTGGTTGCCGCTGAAATGCTGAAGTCCCTGGGTCGTACTTTCACTACTGTTGCGGTTGGTTCTTCAGAACTTATACAACAAACGGCGAAACTTACCGGCGCGCCATTTATTCGCGTGGGCCGGAGGCTAGCACCCGAATTACAACAGATGAATGCTGCAGGCGCCTGGAACGGGCATGTTCCTGTCACTGCTATCAATGCGGCCATCCTGGTTTGCCAGGCCTTGCTTGGCAGTTTCAGTAATGTGATATTTGCCAACGAAGCGTCTGCCAGTTCACCTAATTTGACCACCGAGAATGGTGATGATGTAAATCATCAATACAGTAAAGGCCTGGATTACGAACAGCGCTTCCAGTCACTGCTGCAATCTCGGGTTGCCGATCAACCCGCCTGTTTTTCACTGCTGCGGCCCTGGCGGGAACTGGCTATCGTTAACAAATTCAGCCGGCACCCACAGTACTTCGACACATTTTCCAGTTGTAACCGCAACTTTCACCTGCAGGGCTCCCGTATTGGTGGCCGCTGGTGCGGTGACTGCCCGAAATGCCGTTTTGCCAGCCTGATGCTATCGTTGTGGCTACCGCGAACTAAGGTAAGCGAAATAATTGGTCGCGACATGTTCGCAGATGGCGGGCAGGTCGAAGGTTTTGCCCAGCTTTGTGGTTTTGAAGGACACAAACCGTTTGAATGCGTGGGTGAAGTGGAGGAATCGTGTATTGCAGTACTCGAACTGAGTCAGCGCCGGGAGTATCGCGATAGCCCTGTTATCCTGGCTCTCACAGATTATGTTATTCCCATAGCCGCTTCACTGCCGTCGCTGGATGCCATGCTGAGACCACTTGAGAGTCATCAGTTGCCGGATGATTTTTCTGCCCTGCTTAAAGAGTACGATAAGGAACATGACAATGAAACTGGGTGAATTGGCCGGTAAAAAAATTGCCATCCTTGGTGCCGGGCGTGAGGGCAGGGCAATCCGTACAGTGCTGGCTGCACAGCTGCCGCAGCTCGCTGTAGATGTGATTTGTGAACAGCCTCCCAAAGAAGCTGCATGGGTAAATATTGACCGGGGAGACCAGCTAAGGGTGTTGGCGTTCTCTGATGCCGGCCTCGGTGATTATGATGTGTTGATAAAATCACCCGGAATCAGTCCTTACCGTGATGACATTAAGGATGCCCTGGCAGCAGGGGCGGTGTTAACATCCGGTACCAATCTATGGTTTGCCGAACACTTGACTCAAGGTTCTGGAGCGAAGACCATTTGTATAACCGGGACCAAGGGCAAGAGTACCAGTAGTGCATTATTGAGCCACCTGCTGCGCTCACTGGGCCAGAAAACTGAACTTGCCGGCAATATTGGCATTCCGCTAATGGAGCGCTGGGGCGCAACCGCCGATCAATGGGTGATTGAGATGTCGAGTTTTCAGGCAGCTGATTTTTCTGGTACAGCTGATATTTCGGTCCTGGTTAGCTTGTTTGCCGAACATCTTGACTGGCACGGAGATGAAGAGCGTTATTTCCGGGATAAACTGAACTTACTGAAAAACTCTGGGTTTGCAGTCGTTAACGCCGCTGATCCGCATTTACTGGAAGTCACAGAGGGATTGAATAATCGGGTTTTATTTAATCATGCAACTGGCTGGCATCAACAACAGGGCGATATTTACTTTGCCGATGAACGGGTTCGTCAATCACAGTACCTGCCACTGCGCGGACACCATAATGCCTCAAATCTGTGTGCGGTGCTTACGGTTATCGATTTATTAAACCAGGATGCCCGGGCCAGCCTGCAGGCCTTGCCGGACTTCGTCAGCTTGCCGCATCGCCTGCAAAGCCTGGGTAAAAAAGACGGGGTTGAATGGATCAACGATTCCATCGCGACCACCCCGGCAGCAGTGATTGCTGCGGTTGAATCGATGCCGGTTGATAGTGCTGTGATCTTATTGCTAGGCGGCTATGACCGGGGAGTCGACTGGAGTATTTTTGCTGATTTCTTGAAGAATTTTCTGGGACAGTCCAGCCAAACTTGCTTACAGGCTATTATTGGCCTGCCGGATAATGGTGGCCGTATCCTTGATTTCCTGCAAACTGCCGGTATCGAGCTGCCGGGCGGATATCACCTCGAAAACAGCCTTAAATCTGCGGCAGCCAAAGCCAGGCAGTTAGCTGTAACATTAGAAGGTCGGGATGTGCTGGTGTTGTTATCACCCGGTGCGCCCAGTTTTAGTGAGTTTGAGAACTTTGAACAACGCGGCGAGATGTTTCAATACTATTCAGGTGTTTAAGCCGGTCCCTGTATTGAAAAACCCCTGCTTTGCCCCGATAAATAGATTTGAACAATAGTTTATCCATCATCCCAATTAAATCAGGAGAAAGATCATGTCCAGCCCTAAGCTGACTATTAAGACCAATAAAGGTGATATTCACCTCAACCTGTTCGCAGACAAAGCACCGGTAACCGTTGCTAACTTCGTTAACCTGGCTAATCGTGGCTACTACGACGGCCTGAGTTTTCACCGGGTGATTCCTGACTTTATGGTCCAGGGTGGTTGTCCACAGGGTACAGGTACTGGCGGTCCGGGTTATAACTTCGAAGATGAATGTTGTGCCGAACATCGTCATGACGGACCCGGTGTGTTGTCTATGGCTAATGCCGGCCCCGGTACTAACGGCAGCCAGTTTTTCATTACCCACATCGAAACCAGCTGGCTGGACGGTAAGCACACAGTTTTTGGCAAGATTGAAAGCGACGCTGACCAGACTGTTGTTAACAGCATTGCCCAGGGTGACAACATTGTAACTATAGAGCTGAATGATGATGCACTGGCAGTCCTGGAAGCCCAGGTAGACCGGGTTGCAGAATGGAACCAGAAGCTGGGATAAATTACCGGCTTTTTCAAGGGTAGGGTGGGCATAAATGCCCACGTGCGACTTTATAATTACATTGTGAAGTTAATCTAATACACCAACCAACAACGCGTGGGCATAAATGCCCATCCTACCGGTTTCGATTAACCGCGTGGGTACAGATATCCAGCATAGCCTGCCGGAATGCTGTATCCGGCAGTGCATCCAGGCAGCTGGCTGCCTCTACACTGATTTCCTCGGCCCGGCGGTGTGCCAGGTCGAGGGCATTGGTTGCGTGGATAATTTCCAGTACACGCGGAAGTTCTTCAATATCCCCGTCACGAATCACGGCATCGAGAAACTCCCGTTGTTCTCTGCTGGCACGAGCCCGTGCATATATCAACGGCAGGGTAGGTTTGCCTTCGGCGAGGTCGTCACCGAGGTTTTTACCCATGGTTTCACTATCAGCTTCGTAGTCAAGGCAATCATCAGCAATCTGGAAGGCGAGTCCCAGCTGGCGGCCAAATCTTGCCAGGGCCATTTCGGTGGCCTCGTCTTTGCCGGTCAGGACTGCACCCAGCTGGCAGGCAGCCTCAAATAATTTCGCGGTCTTGTTGCGGATGACTTCCATATAGGTGGCTTCATCTACTTCAGGGTCACCAATATTCAGCAACTGCTGTACTTCACCTTCAGCAATGGTATTGGTAGTGGATGATAAAATTTGCATGACCCGCATGGAATCAATCTCAATCATCATCTGAAAACTGCGGGAATAGAGGAAGTCCCCTACCAGTACACTTGCTGCGTTTCCAAACACCGCATGTGCAGTCAGCTTACCGCGACGGCGTTCGGATTCGTCGACGACATCATCATGCAGTAAAGTGGCCGTGTGGATAAATTCTATAATGGCTGCCAGCAACGTATGCTGTTTGCCCTGGTAGCCGCAGGCGCGGGCTGCAAGGATCAACAACATGGGGCGCAGGCGTTTGCCCCCGGACCCAATAATGTAATCAGATATCTGGTTGACCAGGGCAACATCTGATGAAAGGTGTGAACGGATTGCCTGGTCGAGCGCGCGCATATCATCAGCAACCAGTATATTGGTGCTGTCGATAGTACTTACGCTTTTAACTGAATTCAGGTTCGCTGACACCTTGGTTTTTCCTGGACTTCATGTCGAGGAGACATTATACGGCTATCTGTGATGTTTTTCGCCTTTGCGAGGATCAAAAATCTTTTCAATTGCCCAGTCACTGGATGAAGGGTCATAATGACGGAATCATTTGAAGGTGAGTATATGAAAGGAACACATGACTACGAGCTCGATGAGCGCAATCAAAATATCCTTATCGATATCAATGCTGAGCATTTTCGACGATCCGAGGCAAAAATTTCAGTGTTTGATTCAGGCTTTATCCTCGGTGATGGAGTTTGGGAGGGACTGAGGCTGGAGAACAACACGGTTTTGTTTCTTGAAAGTCACCTGAATAGATTATTCGAGGGTATGAAAACCCTCGATATCCCAACAGATTTCACCGCTGATGAATTAACAGTGAGAATTTATAAACTCCTGGCTGTGAATGGAATGAATGATGGGGTGCACATTCGCCTGATGGTGTCACGGGGGGTCAAAGCTACGCCATATCAGGATCCGCGGGTCACAATTACGCCACCGACTGTGGTGATTATTCCAGAGTATAAACAGGTATTACCGGAAACCATTGAAAAAGGCCTGCGCCTGTATACGGTGTATGTCCGCCGCGGCTATCCTGATGTACAGGACCCGGCACTGAATACCCATTCCAAGCTTAACTGTATTACTGCCTGTATCCAGGCGACCAAAGCCGGTGCTGATGAAGCTCTGATGCTGGATCCGCATGGTTTTGTCGCGACCTGTAACTCCACCCATTTCTTTATCGTGCGCCACGGCGAGATATGGACCTCAACAGGTGATTATTGCCTCGATGGGATTACCCGTGCCAAGGTACTGGAAATGTCTACCAAGTTGGGTTTAAAAGTCCGCCAGAAAAATTTCACCCTGACCGATGTTTACAATGCTGAAGAGGCTTTTGTTACCGGTACTTTTGCCGGACTGGTGCCGGTAACTGAAGTCGACGGCCGCAGCATTGGAGATGAGTATCACTATCCGATGATTAAGCAGTTACAGGCTCAGTACCGGAAGACCGTGGAGGCCTATATTGATGGCCCCGGCAGTAACCATTCGCGGGTTTAAAATGGCAGTCACTCGAATCGCCATGTGGTCCGGTCCGCGCAATATCAGTACGGCGTTGATGCGCGCATTTGAAAATCGAACGGACTGTGCAGTGGTTGATGAACCGCTATATGGCTATTATCTGAAAACTACCGGCTCTGATCACCCGGTCGCTGATAAGATCATTGCTGCCATGGATTGTGACTGGCGTTCAGTTACAAAAGGCCTGCTTGAGAGCACGCCCCAACCCTGCGAGGTTTATTATCAAAAACACATGACCCAGCATATCCTCCCGGAAATGGACCTGGCCTTTGTGGATAAGCTGGAAAATTGTTTCCTGATCCGGGAGCCACGCCGGATCATTGCTTCTTATGCCAGGGTAAGGCCTGAGTTTACCCTCGAGGAGTTGGGGATCCCGCAACAGTGGGAAATATTCCAGCGTATTGCGGATCTGCGGGGAGTGGCCCCGCCGGTGATAGACTCCGCACAAACACTAAAGCACCCTGAGGCCAGCTTGCGGGCCCTGTGCGCGCGCCTGAAAATTGATTTCAGCAAACGCATGCTGCACTGGCCTGCAGGTAGTCGTCGTAGCGATGGTGTCTGGGCCAGCCACTGGTACGCTGCTGTAGAAAAATCGACCGGGTTTACAGCATCAACTGAAATACCGTTGGCAGAAGTCCAGATTCCTCCAAAATATGAGGCCATCTGCAATCGTGCACAGGTGATATATTCAAAACTCCTGCAATTTGCCCTTATAAAAGCCTGAACATGCAGCTGTTGTACAAAAAGACCGGGTAAACATTTATACTTGCCGATCTATTCATAAACCTCCCGATGATCTCCTGTAGATGACTGAAAAAGCCTTAAATAAAACAGAGTTACGTGCCGGGCTGGGTCTAGGCCTGGTGCTGGCATTTCGGATGCTTGGTTTGTTTCTTATTGTGCCAGTATTTTCTTTACTGGCTCGGGATCTCGAAGGGCAAACTCCGCTGTTGATTGGTTTGGCTATTGGAATTTACGGGCTGGCACAGGCCTTACTGCAGCAACCCTTCGGTCATCTTTCAGACCGTATAGGTAGGCGCCCCGTGCTTCTGTTTGGTCTATCTCTATTTGTGCTGGGCGGCATTGTGGCAGCATACAGTACGACTATCAACGGCATTATTCTCGGCCGTGCAATCCAGGGCTGTGGTGCGGTTGCATCAGTTGCGCTTGCACTGGCGGGCGATATCACCCGTCCTGCCAGTCGTTCTATTGTCATGGCAATTATCGGTATGGGTATAGGGGCTGCATTCCTGCTGTCTATACTGATTTCAGTTCCACTGGCTACGCTGCTGGGTTTGCAGGGTTTGTTTGTATTAACTGCAATCCTGGGGCTGGTAGCTATTGCCCTGGTCTTCTGGGTAGTGCCTGCCGCACCGGCAATTCTGGTAATTACAGATGGCCCCAGCCCGGAGGTCACGGCTGGCCCTGGAGTCCATGCCCATGTGCCGTTATGGGTGTTGAATATTGGCATATTTGTCCTGCATGCTTCGATGACAATGCTTTTTATCAATTTCCCGCGCCTGTTGGAGCAGGAACATCAATGGTTTTTGGTCGAGCACTGGAAACTATATGTGCCGACGATGATGATTTCGGCAGTAATTGTCTTCCCGCTACTGCGTAAAATAGGCCGGGAGAGTTTAACGGTATCCAGCCTGGCCTGGATTTTATTACTACAGTCGGTCGGGATGATTACCCTCATACTGACAGGCAGTATGCCGCTGGTTTTTATTGCCCTGAGCCTGTACTTTCTTAGCTTCAACCTGCAGGAAGCCCTGTTTCCGGCACAGGTTTCGATTCTGGCGGCCGAAGGTAATCGCGGCAAGGTAATGGGTCGGTACACGACCTTCCAGTTTCTGGGCTCGTTTGCCGGCGGCATACTCGGTGGTTTGCTACTGGGGCAGTTTGGTTATGACGGTGCCCTCTGGTTTATGGCGGTGACGACACTGGTATGGTTTATCGTCTTGCTTGGATTCAGTAGAAGCACTAAATAGTATCTACTGATTTGCAATGTATTGTGACTAAATCAGGTGTCTTCGGCGCTTAAAAAGCGCCAGATATGCTACACTTCGGCTGCGAATATTCCGTAGCCTGGCTAGCTTAAAGCAGGCCTGTAAGCAGATTTTTCCAACACGTTGGGTCGGTACTGCAGGAATATTAAATTATAGAATTTGGAGAATATTTATGGCTCGCGGAATTAATAAAGCAATCCTCGTAGGAAACCTGGGGAAAGACCCTGAAACCCGCTACACACCATCGGGTTCGGCGGTAACCAATATCACTATTGCAACATCGGAAAGCTGGAAGGATAAACAGACCGGTGAGCAGCAGGAGCGTACAGAATGGCATCGGGTGGTTTTCTTTAATCGCCTTGCAGAAGTAGCCGGTGAGTACCTGCGTAAAGGTTCACAGGTTTATATCGAAGGCAAAATCCAGACGCGCAAATGGCAGGACCAAAATGGCCAGGATCGTTACACTACAGAAATTGTAGGCAACGAAATGCAGATGCTTGGTAGTCGTGGTGACAATGCCGGCGGCGGCAGGCCTGCCGCACCGCCAGCAGCAGCTCCACAGCAGCGCCAGGCTGCACCACCGCCACCAGCTGATGATTTTGAAGATGATATTCCATTTTAAAGAGCAACTCAGGTATGTCTAGCATAGATGGGAAGAAGGTTATCCTGGTAACCGGGGGCGCTGGTTTTATCGGCGGAAACTTTATTTTAGGCCTATTGGAACAGGGTGGAGTCAAGATAATAAATCTGGATTCACTAACCTACGCAGGCAACCTCGATACGTTGTCTGCAGTCAGTAATAATCCTGCGCATGTTTTTGTTCGGGGTGATATTCGTGACCAGGCACTTGTAAGTTCCCTGTTGCATCAATACCAGCCTGATGCGTTGATTAATTTTGCCGCAGAGAGTCATGTTGATCGCTCGATCGACGGCCCGGGTGCATTTGTTGAAACCAATGTGCTGGGAACTCTGAGTCTATTAGAAGCCAGCCTTGAGTGGTGGAAGAAGCAGGCGGAGGACAGCCGGGATGCCTTCCGTTTTTTACATATTTCGACTGATGAGGTTTATGGCAGCCTGGGATCAGAGGGGGCTTTCAGTGAAACCACTGCCTACGCACCTAACTCGCCCTATGCAGCCTCAAAGGCAGCTTCAGATCACCTGGTTCGGGCTTTTTACCATACCTATGGTTTGCCGGTGCTAACTTCCAACTGCTCCAATAATTATGGCCCTTATCAATTCCCGGAAAAACTAATCCCATTGATTATTCTCAATGCCCTGGCTGGCAAGGACTTGCCAATTTATGGTGATGGGCAACAAATAAGGGATTGGTTGTATGTTGGTGATCATTGTGCAGCCCTGGAGACTATCCTCAACAATGGATTACCGGGTGAGACCTACAATATTGGTGGCAATGCCGAGAAGACAAACCTTGAGGTCGTCAACAATCTTTGTGATCTTCTTGATGAATTGCGCCCGTCGGAAAATGGAAGATCGCGAAATGAGCAGATCTGTTTTGTGGCTGATCGACCGGGCCATGATCGCCGCTACGCCATTGATGCCAGTAAGTTAAAAAATGAACTTGGTTGGTCAGCACAGACTGGTTTTAAGGATGGTCTTAGAAAGACCGTTGAGTGGTATCTTGCAAACGATGCATGGATTACCAGGGTTCAGGACGGGTCATACCGAGGCGAGCGGCTGGGGTTATCACAAGATGAAACCCCGACAGAGGAAATTTCTATATGAACCAGGTTAATTCCCGTTGCGGGATCATTCTTGCCGGTGGCAGTGGTACCAGGCTTTACCCCCTGACCCAGGTAATCAGTAAACAGCTATTGCCGGTATATGACAAGCCCATGATTTACTACCCGTTGACTACCCTGATGATGGCGGGTATTCGGGAGATTTTACTGATTACCACCCCACATGAACAGGCGATGTTTAAACAGTTGCTGGGTGATGGTTCTCAGTGGGGGTTAGAGTTACAGTATGCGGTTCAGGACCAGCCTGAAGGGCTGGCGCAGGCGTTACAGATTGGGCGTGGTTTTATTAATGGACGACCCTCCTGCCTGATTCTGGGCGATAATATTTTTTACGGGAGCGGCTTTCGTGATCGCTTGATACAGGCTAGTGAAAAAACATCTGGAGCGACAGTGTTTGGTTATTGGGTTCATGATCCGCAACGCTACGGAGTGGTTGATTTCAATCCTGATGGTCAGGTCCTTAGCGTAGAAGAAAAACCAGAAAACCCCAAATCGAACTATGCAATAACCGGCCTGTATTTTTATGATGAGAATGCCAGTGACTATGCCGATAGTTTGCAGCCATCCACGCGGGGCGAGCTTGAAATTACAGATCTCAACCGCTGTTATCTTGGCAGCGGTGACCTTGCTGTTGAACGCCTTGGTCGCGGCATGGCATGGCTGGATACCGGTACCCACGAATCCCTGCAGCAGGCAGCTAGTTTTATTGAAACCATTGAAACCCGACAGGGCTTGAAAATTGCGTGTCCGGAAGAAATCGCATACACCAATGGCTGGATAGATAAATCGCAGCTGATGATCCTGGCTGAGCCCTTGCGCAAGAGTGGATATGGTGAATACCTTTTGGCCGTTGTCAGCCAGGATATTCCACAGTGAAAGTTATACCTACTGCGCTTAAGGGTGTTGTACTGATCCAGCCTCGTGTATTCGCAGACTCACGGGGCTATTTCATGGAAACCTGGCACCAGGGAAAGTATCGTGATAATGGCATAGATATTAGCTTTAGCCAGACTAACCTTTCCCGTTCGACGGCGGGTGTTTTAAGGGGGCTGCATTATCAATGGCCACAACCACAGGCGAAATTAGTCCAGGTGCTTCAGGGTTCTGTATTCGATGTGGCGGTGGATATTCGCCCTGGTTCCCCGAATTACCTGAAGTGGGTTGGAGTGGAGTTATCAGCTCAGAATCATCATCAGTTGTTTATACCGGAAGGTTTTGCACATGGCTTCATCACTTTGTCGGACACGGCTTTGCTGGCTTATGCCTGCAGTCGGGAGTATTCACCGGAGGCCGATGCCAGCATTGCCTGGAATGATCCGCAGATAGCGATTGACTGGCCGATAAAACCCACCTCTCTTTCGGATAAGGACACAGAGGCACCGAAAATTTCAGATTTGCAGTTGGCTAATTTACCGGAGTTTTACGGATGAGAATCTTACTTACAGGTTGTTGTGGTCAATTGGGCCAGGAATTGCGCAGCAGGTTATTACCACTGGGGCGTTTGTATGCAACAGACAGCAAAACCCCGGATGATGAACATCAGTTGTTCTCCCTGGATTTAACAGACAGGGGCGCGTTGTTACGGATTCTGGATAAACTTCAACCGGATGTTATTGTTAACACGGCGGCCTGGACGGCCGTCGATGCAGCTGAAAACCAACCGGAGCTGGCCAATTTAATTAATGTAGAAGCCCCCCAAGTGATGGCGGAATGGGCGGCGGTTAACCATGCATTGCTGTTTCATTATTCAACTGATTACGTATTTGACGGTGACAACACGCAATCATGGCGGGAGGATGACTCCACAAACCCTATAAGTGTCTACGGACAAAGTAAGCTGGATGGGGAAAATGTAATTAGGGATAGTGGTTGCCAGCATATTATTGTCAGGACCTCCTGGGTATATTCCAGTCATTCAAATAACTTTGTGCGCACAATGCTGCAACTGGCAGCTACACGGAATAGTTTGCAGGTTGTAGATGACCAGCGCGGTTGCCCAACCCTGGCTGGAAATGTCGCGGATGTTACTGTGCAAATACTTAAGCAACTTGAGTCGATAAAAAGCAATCACCTCTCGGGTGTATATCACTATACAGATGATCGCCCCCTGGCCTGGTGTGAATTTGCGGACCAGATATTTTCACGAGCTAAGAAGATTGAATTGATTCGTGACCAGCCTGAAGTCATTCCTGTAGACAGTAGTGTGTTTCAAACAACAGCAAAAAGACCACTGTATTCAATTCTAAATTGCGAGAAAATTACCCAGGTATTTGGAGTTCATCAAAAAAGTTTTAGCCAGGCACTGGGCAGCTGCCTGGCGAATATACAGCTTAACGATAGTAATACCCCAAATACATGATCAAACCATATAATAAATTTTTCCAGGGGAAGAAAAAATGCTAATACCCGTTATTATGTCCGGTGGCGCTGGCACGCGTTTATGGCCGGTTTCCAGGCGTGCGCATCCAAAGCCATTTATGCGTTTAGCGGATAATGAAACCCTGATGGAGAAAACCCTGGATCGGGCCATTGAGGTAACTGGTTCCTCAGTGGTTTTAACAGTAACCAGCCGTGATTACTATTTCCTTACTCGGGATGAATATAAAAAAAGCCATAAGGCTGATATCTCCCACGAATACATACTGGAGCCCTTTGGGCGTAATACTGCACCTGCTATTGCTTTGGCAGCATTGCGTCTGCAGTCAGAATACGGTGGTGAAACGAAAATGCTGGTAATGCCGGCAGATCATCTTATTACCGATCAGGAAGCTTTTAAACTTGCCGTTAAGGCGGCTGAATCCATCGCTGATGATGGACAGTTGGTGACCTTTGGAATCCAGCCCACACATGCAGAAACTGGTTTTGGTTACCTGCTGCATGGTGAACCACTTAAGCAGGACAATAGTTACAAACTAGCAGCTTTCGTTGAAAAACCGGATCGGGAAACTGCAGAAAAGTATCTGGAATCTGGTAAATATCGCTGGAACTCCGGGATGTTTCTGTTCCGTGTCAATGATATATTGCAAGCCCTTGCCTCGCACGCTCCTGATGTCTATAACAGTGCCCTGGAAGTCTGGTCTGCAATTGACCCGGAAAGCGAGCTCACTGAACTTCCGGTTGAAGAGTTTTCACGTTGCCCATCGATTTCAATCGACTATGCCGTAATGGAAGAGGCAGAAAACTGTGCCAT
The DNA here is from genome assembly GCA_015222805.1 of Pseudomonadota bacterium. Classification (GTDB taxonomy): domain Bacteria; phylum Pseudomonadota; class Gammaproteobacteria; order Xanthomonadales; family SZUA-36; genus SZUA-51. The sequence continues at coordinate 11,636 of JADFVZ010000059.1, read as the reverse complement.
GGTATCTGGGGATTTTGGCTGGAGTGATATCGGTTCATGGAAAGCTATTCGTGAACTCTATGAATCAGACGCGACTGGAAACCGAATTCGTGGCAAAGGCATAATGATCGATAGTACCGATTGTTTTGTGCAAAGCGATGAAGGCAGGGTGGTTGCTGCAATTGGTGTACACAATCTGGTAATTATTGATACGGGTGATGCAGTATTGGTTAGCGATACAGAACATGCACAGGAAGTAAAACAGGTTGTTAGCCAGTTAAATTTGCAGGATCATGAAACCGCTATTTTCCATAAGACTGTACACCGTCCATGGGGTAGCTTTACTGTGTTGGAAGATGCCAGTGACTGTAAGGTGAAGCGTCTGGTAGTTAAGCCCGGTCAAATTTTGTCGCTGCAGCGACACCAGCGTCGTTCCGAGCACTGGACAGTGGTTGATGGTGTGGCAAAAGTCAGGGTAGGGGATAAAGAGTTTTTATTAAAAGCCAACCAATCGACTTACATACCAGTTAATACAATGCATCGCCTGGAAAACCCAGGTGAAAAAGATGTGCAACTGATTGAGGTGCAGACGGGTGATTACTTTGGTGAAGACGATATAGAGCGATTTGAAGATGTTTATGGTCGCTCATAATAATTATTATTTAATAGCAGTCCCAATGGGTTAACTCAATGAAAAGAATAGATTATCCTGGTTTAAAAGTTATGCTTTTAATTGCCCTGGCAAGTATGCTAGCGGCCTGTAGTTCGGTGACAGAACCGTTGTATCCAGAGGCTGAGGAAGCAGTTATTGAAGTCGACCATGCGACAGATGTGGCCGACTGGAAACAGCATCGCCTCGAGCGACTGCAACGGCCTTATGGCTGGTTAAGCCTGGTCGGGCTTTTGTGGTTGGAACCGGGTGAAAATACTGTTGGTTCTGCAAGCAGTAATGATATTGTGCTAAAAAAGGGCCCGCAACACTGGGGAACTATTACAGTGAATGAAGATTCCGTCTGGTTTAGAACAGCAAGCGACGAGGTGACAGTGGACGGAAAATATGTGGCTGAGGTTAAACTGATTGCTGATGTCGATGGCAAAGCGAATATCATTATTTCAGGTGCTACCCAGTTTTACCTGATTGAACGGGGTTCGTATGCATTGAGGGTCAAAGACAGTGAGGCTTCCACCCGGGTAGATTTCCTCGGACTGGATTATTATCCGGTAGATGAAAGCTGGAGTTTCGATGCTAAATTTATTCCGGCCGCTGAAGGTGCCACCATTCCTATTGCTAACGTCCTGGGTCAACTTGATGATAGTGCGCTCGCAGGAACTGTGGAGTTTGTAAGGGATGGTAAAACCTACCATCTTGATGCGCTGGATGAGGGGGATGTATATTTCTTTATTGTGGCTGATCGTACCAACGGTCACGGTACTTATGGGGCGGGGCGATTTATCTATACCGGATTACCTGAAAATGGTCGTTTAAAAATTGATTTCAACAAGGCATACAACCCACCCTGCGCTTTCACAGAGTATTCGACCTGTGCGCTGCCGCCACCACAGAACCGCCTGCCAATTGAGGTGACTGCCGGTGAGAAAGAGTATCGCGGCAAGCACTGAGGAAGTCTTGAGTAACCCGGTTGTATTGGCTGTCACCAACGCATCCGGGGTTTAATCCTGTATAAACCGCATTGAAAAATCAATAGCTTTAATGTTTTTTGTAATTTCACCTACAGAAATATAATCAACTCCGGTTTCGGCAATAGCCCGAACCGTTTGCAGGTTTACCCCACCGGATGCTTCCAGTTCAATCCGGCCGCTATATCGGTTTACAGCTTGCCGCAGCAGTTCAATCGGGAAGTTATCCAGCAAGGCCCGCTGGGCATTGGTGGTAACAGCCTCTGCCAGTTCAGCCATGTTTTCAACCTCAACTTCCAGTAGCAGTTGTGGGTAAAGTTCAGCCGCCATTTGTATCGCTTTTGTAATGCTGCCCGCAGCACTGATGTGATTTTCCTTAATCAATATGGCATCAAATAACCCGACTCGATGATTCAAGGCCCCACCACAACTAACGGCATATTTTTGTGCCACACGCAAACCGGGGATGGTTTTACGGGTATCCAGTATCTTTGCGCTGGTTCCGGATACTGCAGTAACAAATGCACCTGCCAGGGTGGCAGTGGCTGAAAGGCTTTGCAGGAAATTCAAGCCGGTGCGTTCGGCACTGAGTATGCTGCGTGCCGGTCCCGTCAGGCGACAAAGTTCCTGGTCGGGTTTTATTTCATCACCATCACCGGCAAACCACCGAATATCAATTTTTGAGTTGAGTGTCTGAAACGCTGCGTTAAACCATTCAGTACCAGCAAGGATGGCATTTTCCCTGGCAATTACCCGGGTTGTCATCTGTGTATTTTCCGGGATGAGACTGGCAGTGCAGTCGCCACTACCAATATCTTCAGCCAGTGCGCGGCTAACATTATCATGAATTGTTTGTTGGTGGATGTCGGGCATTAGTAGAGTCCGGTTGAATGCTGGAAATAATCATGCGGGCAGCGATGGGTGATTTTTATCGGCTTTCACTCATTGTAACAATTATCAGTATTTGAGGGTGCGCTATCCTTTACCCAATAGTTTGTTAAAATAAACGCTTGAATGAATGCTCATACAGAGCTTAAGACGTATTTTATTAGGCAGGCTGGAATAATGACCGAAAAAGCAGTAGTTGGAATCATCATGGGTTCTAAATCCGATTGGCCCACAATGAGTAAGTCAGCTGAAACCCTTGATGAACTAGGAGTTGCCTATGAAGTCCGGGTGGTTTCTGCACACCGAACACCAGACCTGTTGTTTGAGTATGCTGAAAACGCTGCATCCCGCGGACTGGATGTGATTATTGCCGGGGCAGGGGGTGCAGCCCACCTTCCGGGAATGGTGGCGGCTAAAACCATACTCCCGGTACTTGGTGTGCCGATCCAGTCACGCGCCCTCAGTGGAATGGACTCCTTGCTGTCAATTGTACAAATGCCAGCAGGAATTCCGGTTGGCACTCTCGCCATCGGTGAAGCCGGGGCAACCAATGCCGCCTTGCAGGCAGCGGCTATACTGGCATTGCACGATGAGGCAATCCAGGCAGCTTTAACTGCTTTTCGCCAGGCGCGTACCCAAAGCGTACTCTCAGAGCCCGATCCAAGCAGATGATGCCATGAAAATTGCATTTTTAGGTGCCGGGCAACTGGCCATGATGATGGCGGATGCGGGGCGAAGGCTTGGAGACAGCTTCTCTTTCCTGGATCCGAATAGTGATTCCTGTGCTGCCCGTAGCGGTGAACTCATGGTTGCAGCCTATACGGACCTGGAAGGGCTGAAACAGTTGGCCTTAAGCGCGGATATTGCCAGTTATGAATTTGAGAATGTTGATGTCCATGCAGTTGAGCAACTGCAGCAGGAGCTGCCGGTATATCCGGGGGTTGAAGCGCTAAAAGCCTGTCAGGACCGACTGGTAGAAAAGCAGTTATTGCAGCAGCTGGGAATACCATTGGCTGGCTTTGCTGAGGTTAACAGTCGTACGGACTTGCTGGCAGCGATTGAAGAAATAAACTATCCGGCAGTGTTGAAAACCCGGCGGATGGGTTATGACGGCAAGGGTCAGATGATCCTGCGGGGACCTGAAGACCTTGAGCGGGCCTGGCATAAACTGGGCGATTACCCGCTGGTCCTGGAGGCTTTTGTAGCCTTCGAGAATGAGGGTTCTATTATTGCTGCGCGTGATCACAGCGGGAATATTGTTTATTATCCAATGAGCTGGAATATCCACTTGCAGGGTGTGCTCACAGTTAGCTGTTCACCCTGGTTTGAAGAACAGGTACAACAGCAGGCAAAAAATTTAATTACTCGTATTCTCGAGCATTTCGACTACGTTGGGGTGCTTACGCTGGAACTGTTTAACTGCAATGGTCGGTTGCTGGCGAATGAAATTGCTCCGCGCGTGCATAATTCAGGGCACTGGACTATCGAGGGGTCGGCCTGCTCACAGTTTGAAAATCATATCCGTGCAATTTCAGGCCGGCAGCTTGGCTCGACAGCGAGCGACGGAGTGTCGTTGATGCTTAACTGGCTTGGTGATATTCCTGATCATGGGAAGTTGCTGGAGCTGCCGGGTATTTACCTGCATGACTACGGCAAACAGCCGCGGCCAGGTCGCAAGCTCGGACATACAACCATCTGTGCCGGGAACTGGGAAGGCATACAGCAAAAACTGGCAGGCTTCCGTCGGATGAAGCATCCGACGGTTGTGGCTGCAATTTCAGCATTCAGTTAACTTAATCCTCAAACATATTCGGGTTCGAGTGTCCGCTTTTTTTCTGGTTATCCTGGTCAAGCTGTGTTGATGCTGCCTTGACAATCAGCGGGTCGGGTTCACCAACAATCTGGTCATCTTTGTCCGGGTAGTCAATCTGTGAAAGGAAATGGCGCATGCAGGCAATCCTTGCGCGTTTTTTATCATCAGATTTGATCACTACCCATGGTGCATCAGCGGTATCCGTATAAAAAAACATACTTTCCTTGGCTTCGGTATAGGCATCCCAGCGTTCCAGCGACTGCAAATCAATCGGACTCAATTTCCATTGTTTCAATGGATCCAGTTTGCGTGAATGGAAGCGCCTTAGTTGCTCGTAGCGGCTTACAGAAAACCAGTATTTGAACAGGATAATATCGCTACGTACCAGCATTCTTTCAAGTTCGGGTGCCTGGCGCAGAAACTCCAGGTATGCATTTGGAGTGCAGAAGTCCATAACCCTTTCAACACCGGCACGGTTATACCAGGAACGGTCAAAGAAAATCATATGCCCGCGGGTTGGAAGGTGTTCTATATAGCGCTGGAAATACCATTGGCCGCGCTCACGCTCATTGGGTTTTTCCAGTGCTACTACCTGGGCGGCACGTGGGTTTAAGTGCTCCATAAAGCGTTTAATTGTACCGCCTTTACCGGCAGCATCACGCCCTTCAAAAAGCCCAACAATCCGCTTACCGCTGAGTTTTACCCAGTTTTGTAACTTAAGTAATTCGGTTTGCAGTAGGGCTTTTTCTGCCTCGTATTGCGTGGAGGGCATTTTTTTGCTGTAAGGATATACCCCGCGCTGATAAGAAAGCTCCAGGGATTCGGTATTACTCATGGCTCTTTCACCTTTGATAAACTCCGCTGGATTATCAAAGTTATATTCGAAAGCATTGGCCGGTGGTTGCTCGGCCTTTGTTTTATCAGATTGTTTTGGCATTTTTAAACCCCAGTGTATTTTGGTTGAATGTAAACCAGTAATTATATGTCCAGGCAAGGAAGGATAAGATGATCCGGGTCACTTATTCCAGATCGCTAACCAGCCGTGATACTGTTTCCAGGAGTTTTTCGGCTTCTTGCCGATTCAGTATCAACGGCGGCAATAACCTGATGATTTTCTCATGGGTGACATTGATCAGCACACCTTCGGCCAGGGCCGTATCACGTACTGGGATAGCACTGCGGTCCAGTTCAATAGCGAGCATTAACCCACGTCCGCGAATATCCACTACTTTTGGATCCGTAGCCAGTTTTTCCTTGAAACCCTGCTGTAACCAGTTACCGATATCAGCCGCATTGTCACCAATATTATCGCGCTCCATGATATCGATAACGGTACAGGCGGTGCGGCAGGAAAGTGGATTCCCGCCAAATGTTGAGCCGTGGTTGCCGGGGACAAAGGCTGTGGCGGCTTCTCCGCGAGCCAGGCAGGCACCAATTGGAATGCCATTAGCCAGCGCTTTAGCAACGGTAATAATGTCCGGCAGGATATCATCGTGCTGGTGGGCGAACCATTTACCTGTGCGATTCATGCCCGCCTGGATTTCATCACAGATAAGCAGGATATTATGCTGGTCGCAAAGCTTGCGCAGGTTTTTAAAATATCCTGCGGGGGGTACTACCACCCCGGTTTCACCCTGGATGGGTTCGAGTAATATCGCAACCAGTTCGGGGTTTTCTTCTATGGCTTTTTCGAAGGCATCGCTGTCTGCATAGGGCAGGTGTATATAACCGGCTACCATGGGTTCGAAACCCTGCTGAATTTTAATATTATCTGTCGCGCTGATGGTGGCTAATGTGCGCCCATGAAAAGCACCGTTGGTGACCGCGATCAATGGTTTTTCAAAACCTCGCTGGTGACCGCACAGGCGCGCAATTTTAAGTGCGCATTCAACCGCCTCTGCTCCGGTATTGGCGATAAATGCCTTATCCATCCGGCTGTGCTTACAGAGTTTTTCAGCGAGTTTCTCCTGCCAAGGGATTCCGGCCAGGTTTGCTGTGTGCAGTAAAGTAGCTGCCTGGTCAGCAATTACGGCGGCGACTTCAGGCTGTGAATGCCCGAGACTGGTTACACCGAGCCCGCTGACGGCATCCAGGTATTTTCGCCCCTCTGTGTCCCAGAGCCAGGCACCTTCACCATGGGTAAAGGCGACCGGTAGCCGGGCATAGGTATTCATCAGGTATTTAGACATAGTTTTATTCAATGGGTTTTAACCAATGGTCCGGTATCCCAAACCATTGGTTTTGTTGTAGGAATCAGGCCATATTGGCGGCAACAAATTCCCAGTTAACAAGATTCCAGAAAGCCGCGACATAATCAGGTCGGGCATTACGGTAATCAACATAATAAGCATGTTCCCAGACATCACAGGTCATCAGTACACGGGCATCGCCGGTAAGTGGTGTATCGGCGTTTGAGGTGCTGACCAGCTCAAGGCTGCCATCCGCATTTTGTACCAGCCAGGCCCAGCCGGAGCCGAACGTAGTAATTGCAGTCTGGCTGAATTTTTGCTTGAATTCTTCAAAGGAACCAAAGGCTGTATTAATAGCATCGGCCAGTGCACCAGTAGGTTCACCGCCGCCATTAGGACTCAGGCAGTTCCAGTAAAATGTGTGGTTCCAGATCTGGGCGGCATTGTTAAACACACCACCGCTGGCAGTCTTGATGATGTTTTCCAGTGACTGGCCTTCCATCTCAGTGCCGGCAATCAGGTTGTTCAGGTTGGTTACATAAGCCTGGTGATGCTTGCCGTGGTGATAGTCCAGGGTTTCTGCCGAAATATGCGGTTGTAAAGCGTCTTTGGCAAAGGGTAGATCAGGTAATTCAATAGCCATGGTATTACTCCTGTACGGGTCGGAAAATTATCGTGTGTGTTGAATTATTTAGCATGCTGCACGTGCAGCCGTGTCATCCTATAGTTTACTCTTTTGTGGCTAGATTTTGCTCAAGTTTCGACAAAGTACTCCAGCGATTGATGATTTTGCAGAATAAGTCAGCTGTTCGTTCAGTATCATAAATGGCCGAATGTGCCTGGCTTTCTTCCCATTCAATCTCAGCTGCTTTTACAGCCCTGGCCAGCACGGTCTGTCCGTATGCCAGGCCGGCAAGGGTAGCTGTGTCGAATGTGCTGAAGGCATGGAACGGGTTGCGTTTCATCTGGGTGCGGGCAACCGCCGCTTTGACAAAACCCAGGTCAAATGAAGGGTTGTGACCCACCAGGACCGCACGGGTGCAGCGGGTTAATTTCAGTTCCTGGCGGATGGGCAGGAAAATTTTTGTCAGCGCTTCTTTTTCATCCACGGCCATGCGGAAGGGGTGGTCAAGCCGGATGCCGGTCACATCCAGCGCCGCCTGCTCGATATTGGCGCCTTCAAAAGGTTCTACATGACAGGAATAAGTTTCTGCAGGAAATAATGTACCACTTTCATCGAGGCGTAAAATGGTAGCTGCAATTTCAAGCAGGGCATCGGTTTCAGAATTAAAACCGCCTGTTTCCACATCTACCACGACGGGCAGGAAGCCACGAAAACGTTTGACGATATCAGTTGCAGATATTGGCATGCTATAGAATTGCTACAATTAACGGGAATAAGAGATGATAACTTAAAAGTGGTTGTTTATATGTTGAATTTTGTCAGATTAAAGATTTTTTCTCAAACAATACTGGTTCCATTGCTGTTGCTTGCGGGTTTAGTGCAGACTTCACCTGCAGCTCAGCCTGAAACTGGAGTGTATGCTGGTGCAGTCGATAAAGGCCTGCTCTGGAAAATCACTTCAGCCGAAGGAAAGGTCGGGTATCTTTTCGGAACCATTCACAGTGAAGATGCCCGGGTGCTGGATTTTCCGCAAGTTTTACTGGATGCCGTGAAAGAGTCACCGATATTTGCCATGGAACTGGTACCTAACTTACCGACTATAGGTAAGTTAATGGAAGCAATGCGCTATCAGGACGGTACCCGGCTGGAAGATAAGATTGGCAGCGAACTTTACAGGCAGGTATCTGTGCGACTATCAGATTATGGTGTCCCGGGGGAGGAAGTGCAAAATTTGAAGATATGGGCAGCAGCTATGACACTGAGTGTGCCGGTTCCTGAAACAGGTATGTTCCTCGATTTTAGCTTGTCACTGCGTGCCGCAGCGGGAGGAGCAACCCTGACAGCACTGGAAACACTGGAAGAGCAGGTGGGATTCCTCCAGGGGCTGGATGAAAAAAACCAGATAATCATGTTGCAGCAGGTGATCACTGAATTTGCAGAAATGCAGCAACAAAACCGGCAGATGGTGGATATCTGGCTCGGTCGTGACCTTAACATGCTGGCAGAAGTATCCCGCACCCAAATGGCAGAGATGGAGCCGCAGTTGGCCGAGTGGTTTCAGAAAAAAGGCATAGACCAGCGCAATGCGGTTATGTTAAAACGCGCCCTGCCACTATTGAAACAGGGTGGTATTTTCATCGCAGTAGGCGCCTTGCACCTGCCGGGAAAAGCTGGCCTGATTGCCGGTATTCAACAGGCAGGGTTCAAGCTGGAAGCTATCTGGTAATTTAGCCGATAAATATATGCGCCAGTGCTGTCAGCAAGGACAGGCCGAGGAATGCATAACCGACTATTGGTAGCAGGAATACTGTGGTAACACCCAATACCAGCAGGCCTAATGACAGTGCCGCGAGGTCACCTGTAATGTTATTGCGTAGAGCCCTGCGGCGTGTACCGAGTAACAGGTAGTCCAGGCTGATTTTACCACCGCCATGAAATATCAGGGGCATAAGCAATAGTACAAACAATAGGGGTAGTTTGAAGTTACCCGCTCCTTTAGGGCTGATCACATATCCGTTCCAGAGTTCGGCCAGGCTGTTCCATTCTGCTGGCCAGTGTACTGCAGCGGTAGCGACAACTGTTATTACCAGCAGGGAAAATGCTGCAAACCGGGTAAATAATCCCAGCAGGATCAGTATCGAAAAGACCAGTTCACCCCAGGTGGCAAGCATCCAGTTGAGGTCCACCGGAAGCAAGTTGAAAGGAAAGGGAAAACCCATTTGCCAATCAGCCCAGGGGATATCAGCAAACCAGTTATCACCTCGGTACTTGCTGATTCCGGCTTCCCAGAACTCCCAGAACATAATCAGGCGAAGTGCCAGTGGCCAGATATAGTCGCCTGTAGCTTTAAGCCTGGCGGTAATGTCATCGTAAGTTTTCAATAGGTTCATTTCTAAATCTCTGATTATTTAACGGGTAGTGCCCAGGAGCCTGTCGGATTTGACCGATCGTAGCCAGGAAAAGCAGATTTGAGTCAGATTTTTCGGTCTTTTAAAGAAATATGTTACCGCGTGTAACGCAAAAGAGCGGGGAATCTGGCCAAACTGGGCCTTTCCGTAGTAGATCATGTTAAATCCGACAGACTCCTAGAATAATATCTTGTTGTCTAAAACCCAGTAGCAGGTCCTTGCCAGTCTGCAGGACCAACGGATCATCCGGGCGCCCAAGTTCATTGGCTATTTGCTGCAGGCAACTACTGCCGTTCACGGTGTCTTCAATACCCAGCAATTCCAGCAGGCGGGCACTGACCTGATTCAGGTGGGTAAATTCGATCCGGTCATCGCGGTTCCGATTGATTAGAATAAAACTGGCTTGTTCAGGGGTTTCCATGGGTTGGTAATCCGGACTGATTTTATGTACAGGCCATTCATAACGCAGCAACCAGGCATGTGGGGACAGTACCGGTTTGCCTATAAGCAGGTCACCATCCGGATCGATTTTACTGATATCTATTGAGCTGTCATCCAGTTCCAGTGCCATTTCAACCCATTCATAATGTGCCAACTCGACCAGGAACGGTTTGTCATCACAGGGGTTTTTCTGTTCAAGGAAACGAATGAATTCACGCGGTATTTCAGGAAATAAAGGTGTGTGGCAGCGATAGTCGCGGAAAAATCCACGTACCAGCTGGTGCCATTCCACATCCTCAAACAATTTGCGGATTACGGGGAAGCTGCCGGAAATAAAGCCTTCAATATTGTTGTAAAACAGTTCGCGGTAAATTGCCATTCGCCGGTCTTCAATTTCAGCGGGTGCGGGCTGCTGGTCCGGGTCACGGATATGTGCAGCAAACTGCTGCTGTAGTTTCCCCATTTTATCGGGCAGGCGGGGGTCAAAGCCTTCCTTGACCGATAATTCAGGCAGATTTGAGTTTGTGTTCACTAGTTTTCTGCCAGCGGTTTTGAACAGTGACTATCTGCTCTACTTCCTTGAGTAATTCAGCCACGGAAGGGAAATTGAAGTCACGTTCCAGTAATGTGGGGAAAACGCCAAAGGTTTTGTAGGCCAGGTCCAGCAAGTCCCATACAGTGTTAATGATTGCTGAACCATGGGTGTCAACAATCAGGTCTTCTGCTTCATTGTAATGCCCGGCAATATGGCCATAGGCTATACGCTCACCCGGCATGGCCTGAAGATAGGCTACTGGGTCATACCTGTGATTAATGCTGTTCACATAGATGTTGTTGACATCCAGTAACAGGTCGCAATCTGCTTCTTCTATAACAGCATTAATAAATTCAATTTCGGACATTTCCTGTCCGGGGGCGGCATAGTAGGATACATTTTCTATCGCAATCCGCTGTTCAATAATATCCTGGGTGCGCCGGATTCGTTCAGCCACATAGTGCACGGCTTCTTCAGTGAAGGGTATAGGCATCAAGTCGTATAAGTGGCCATTATCCGTACAGTAGCTCAGGTGTTCGCTGTAAAGTGGAACATTATGCTGCCGCATGAACTGGCGAACTTTGGCCAGGAAGGTTTCATCAAGCGGAGCAGGCCCGCCGATAGACAATGAAAGGCCGTGTAAAATCATCGGCCGGGCTTCAGCGTATTCAGCAAATACCTTGCCGCGCCAGCCACCGACATTGATCCAGTTTTCAGGGGCTACTTCCATAAAGGAAACGGGGCTGAGATCCTGGTTCTCAAACGGGCCCAGAAGGGCCCGTCGGAGACCGAGGCCAGCTCCTTGCAGGATCTGGTTTCTATTCATCATGACAGATAAGCTAACAGTCTATTTAGCACCGCCACATTTGCCTTCGCCACACTTGCCTTCTTTATCGGCTTTAGCATCTTTGTCGCCACCACATTTGCCTTCGCCACATTTGCCTTCTTTATCGGCTTTAGCATCTTTGTCGCCGCCGCATTTGCCTTCGCCACACTTGCCTTCTTTGTCGGCTTTAGCATCTTTGTCGCCACCACATTTGCCTTCGCCACACTTGCCTTCTTTATCGGCTTTAGCATCTTTGTCGCCGCCGCATTTGCCTTCGCCACACTTGCCTTCTTT